>NZ_BADI01000531.1:0-28721 GCF_000333555.1 Herbaspirillum sp. B65
CTTACCTTTCAGACCGTTTTCAAGAGAGTGTTCGCCTGCGCCAGCGGCAAGCGAGAGACCGGGAACAGCGCCGCCGGGAAGGCCAGGATGGCGCCCTTGCGGCATGACACGATTAAAACCCTTGCACCGGGCAAGGCATTAGCCCAAATGAGCAAGTCATCAAGCGCGGCAGAACGAGGGAGGGAAATAATTTGCGCGTGACGCTCCCGCACCTTGGGAGTGGCGTGGGCATCTGGAGCAAGGCGGCTGACAGACCTCTGACAATCCTTGAAAAAAACCCCTGCGTCGTCAAACGAAGAGCAAAAAAAAATGGCGGCCGAAGCCGCCATGAAAAGGTGCAGCCAAGCACCAAAACACACGATGAAACCCTCGCCCCCTCACCCCGCCAACAGCGGCACTCCCGTGGCGGATTGCGCCTGCATCGTCGGGATCGTCTGCGCTACCGGCATGGCCGCGATACGAAATACCGAGACCGTCCCCAGCAGGTTGCCCGCCTGCTGGCGCAGGCTTTCGCTGGCCGCCGCGCTCTGCTCGACCAGGGCCGCGTTCTGTTGCAGGGCATCGTCCAGTTGCCGGATCGCGCCCTCGACCTCGCTGATGTCGCCGCTCTGGGCCAGGCTGGCCTGGCTGATCTGGGCCACGATGGCCGAGACGCTGCGCACCGCCGCCACGATCTCCTGCATGGTCTGTCCGGCCCGGTCCACCAGGCGCGCCCCGGTCTGGATGCGCTCTACCGACTCGGTGATCAGGGTCTTGGTCTCGCGCGCAGCGATGGAACTGCGCTGGGCCAGTGACCGCACTTCGGTCGCCACCACCGCAAAGCCCCTGCCCTGCTCGCCGGCGCGTGCGGCTTCCACCGCTGCATTCAAGGCCAGGATATTGGTCTGGAAGGCAATGCCATCGATGGTGCCGACGATGTCGGAGATGCGCTGCGAACTGCTTTCGATACCGCGCATGGTCTCGACCACCTGCTGCACCACCTGCCCGCCCTGCAAGGCCACCGCACTGGCCTGCTGGGCGGTGCTGCTGGCCAGGTGGGCGTCCTCGGCATTCTTTTGCACGGTGGCGCTCAATTCGTTCATGGTGGCCGCCGTCTCTTCCAGGGCGGCGGCCTGGGCTTCGGTGCGGGTGGACAGGTCGGCGTTGCCGGAGGCGATCTCGACACTGGCGGTGGCCACGTTCTCGGCCTCGCGCCTGACCCCGGCCACGATCTCCACCAGTGAGTGCTGCATCCGCTGCATGGCACTCAACAATTGTGCAATCTCATCGCGACCATGGACGACGATCTCCTGATCCAGCGCCCCTGCGGCGATATGGTTGGCTGCCGCCACCGCCCGTTGCAGGGGCGCGGCGATACCACCGATCAAGAGCCGCGCCAAGCCCAGCGTACAGAGCAACGCCGCCAAGCTCACCGCGATGAGCGCGCGCCGCGCCGACTGATAGGCTTGCTCGCCATCGAGCACCGAAGCGGCCGACTCCTGCGAGACCGAGTCGCTGATGAACTTGAGGATGTCAGACATCTGGCCATACGGACGGGCGCTGTCGGCGGCCAGCACCAGGGCTTCCACCGACTTGCCTTCGGTGGCCAGCGCCACGGCCTTCTCGGCCAGTTCGCGGTAAGCCTTCCAGCTTGCCATCAGTTGCCGGCTGGTGGCGCGTTCATCATCGTTGCTGGCGAAGTCGACCAGGATCTTCAAGAACTTCTCGGCCTCGGCCAGGCCCTCGGCCCTGGCCTGCTGGGCCGCCTTGCCGCCGCTGCCATCATCGGCCAGCAGCGACAACGTCACCCCCATGCGGTATTGCGCCATGCCGATGCGAATGCCCGAGACCGATTCCATGGCCGGCACATTGATGCGCCCCAGCTGCTCGACCTGGGTATTGATGCGGCTCATGCGGCCATACGCAAAGATGGCCATGCCGATCAACATCAACAACAGCAGCAGAAAGGCCAGCTTCAGCTTGGCCGCAATGCTCAACCTCGTCAGCGCCTGCCTCATGTTCCTGCTCTCCTGGTTGGCTGCCCTGGCCTTCAGGCCGGGACGTGCGTGATCTGGCTGATCATCTTGGTGACCAGGAAGCTCTCGAATCCTTCCACCCCGCCTTCACTGCCGAAAGCGCTTTCGCCGATACCGCCAAAGGGCAGCTCGGGATGCGCCATGCCCGAATGGTTGATGTTGACCCATGCCGGCCTGCAAGCCATTGCCCACCCGATGCGCCGTGACCAGCGATTGCGTGAAGACATAGGAGGCCAGCCCCAGCGGCAAGGCATTGGCCATGGCGATGGCTTGCTCGGTCTGCGCGAAGGGTGTGACGGCGGCAATCGGGCCGAAGGGTTCTTCCTGCATCACCCTGGCGCTCTGCGGCACGTTGGCCACCAGCGTGGGGGCATAGAAGTGGCCGTGCTCGCCGATGCGCGCACCGCCGGTGACCAGTTGGCTCCCCTGGGCCAGGGCATCTTCCATCAAGCCGTGCACGGCGTCGAAGCGGCGCGCATGGATCAGCGGCCCCATCTGCACCCCGGCCTCATGACCGGGGCCGACCTTGATCTGCTGGAGGGCATCGGCAAAGGCGGCCACGAAGCGATCATAGATGCCTTTCTGGACATAGAAGCGCGAGGGCGAAACGCACACCTGTCCGGCATTGCGGGTCTTCAGGCGCGCCAGCAAGCGCGCCGCCGGTTCCACCTCGGCATCGTCGAACACCAGCACCGGCGCATGTCCGCCCAGCTCCATACTCATGCGCTTCATGTGCAGCGCCGCTTGCGCGGCCAGCTTGCTGCCCACCGGCACGGAACCGGTGAAGGAAATATTGCGCACCAGCGGCGACTCGATCAAGTGCCGCGAAATCTCGGACGATACCCCGGAGACGATGTTGAACACGCCCGGCGGCACGCCGGCATCATGAAACAGCTTGGCCATGAGCACGATGGCGGCAGGCGACTCCGATGGCCCCTTCAACACCACCGTGCAACCGGCGGCCATGGCGGCAGCGACCTTCTTCATGGCCTGGCCGAACGGGAAATTCCAGGGACTGATGGCAGCGCACACGCCCACCGGTTCGCGCACCACCAGTTGTCGCACATCGGGATGGCGCGGGCTGACCACGCGACCATACAGGCGGCGGCCTTCTTCGGCGTGCCAGTCTAGGTGTTCGGCAGCGTTGATGATTTCCGCCACGGCATCGGCCAGCGGCTTGCCATTGTCCAGGGTGATGGCCGGCGCCATCGCCTGGGCGCGCTCGCGGGCCAGCGTGGCAGCCCGGCGCAGGATGTCGGAGCGCTCCAGCGGCGAGACCTGGCGCCATTGGGCGAAGGCGGCATGGGCCGCCTGGATGGCCTCTTCGATGTCGGCGGCCTCGGCCCAGGGCAGGCATCCCAGTACCTCGCCGTTGGCCGGGTTGCGCACTTCCTGGTAGCGCCGACCGTCGACGCCGTGGAAACGTCCATTGATGTAGAGCTGCAAATCTGGATACATGAGGTTCACCTTGAAAAAAGCGGGCACATCCAGCGATGCGCCGAAACTGTCTGCCAATGCGGTGTTGGACGCCTAGAGCGCGACCCGGTCCAGGTAGCGGCTCATCACGGCCGGCGCATCGGCGGCGCGGCCGGCAGCGGCGATGAACCGATCAGGGCGCAGCAAGACCCAGTCCACACCCTTTTCCTTGAACCAGGCATTGAGCTTGTTTTCGTAATCCTGGATCACCACGCCGCTGCCGGTGAGAACCTCGCCGCGGCGGCCCGAGCGTGAGCGCACGCCCTGCAGGTAGTCGCAACCGAACAGCGCCATGCGCTGGCGCAAGCTGTCATCGGCCTGGGCCAGGACATCGCAGCGCCAGCTCAACAGCGTGAAGCGGCTACCGCACAGGTCGTCCAACCGCTGCACCTCACCGGCGCCGGTTTCCACCAGTGATTGCAGGAACATGCGCCCCACCAAGTCGCTGCGGTTGTGCGCATCATCCTGCATCACCGCGCGGCTGCTGAAGCTGGGCATGGGCTTGAACTTCATCTGCAGCACATAGTCGCGCACGCGGGCGATATCCTTGATGGCCAGGAAGAACTTGTCGCGGCACCAGGCCAGCAGGCGGTTCTTCTGCGACAGCACGGCGCCGAACAGGTCGGCCAGATCGATCATGGCCTTGACGTGGGCATGGCGCTCATCGTGGTAGCTGGCCAGCAGTTCGGGCTTCATCCGGCCTTGCAGGATCCAGGCCAGTTTCCAGGCCAGGTTGAAGGCATCGCGCAAACCTGCATTCAAACCCTGACCGATCCACGGCGGGGTGATGTGGGCGGCATCGCCAGCCAGGCAGATACGGCCAACCACCAGCGAGCCGGCCACGCGCGAGTTGTGGGTATAGACGCGGGCCCGGATGATGTTGAGGGCATCGACATCGGCCACGTGTTCGCGCAACAGCTCCTTGACCTTCTCGGGGGCCAGCATCTGTTCACCATCTTCGCCGGGGAACAGCATGAATTCCCAGCGCCGCACGCCATAGGGCAGCGCCAGGCAGACGTAGGGGCGCTGGGGTTCGCAGTGCAATGCGGTGTAGGGGGCATCCAGTGGATCGCCGTCGCATTCGATCACCACCCATTTGGCGGGATGGGTCTTGCCCTCGTAGGGCAGCTTGAGGATTTTTTCACGCACCGTGCTGCGGCCGCCGTCGCAACCGACCACGTACTGCGCCGCCAGGTAGCTCTGCATTCCGTTGGCATCGCTGATGGTGGCCAGCACGCCCTGTTCATCCTGTACCAGATCCAGCAACTCCACGCCGGAGCGCAGCTCGACATGGGGAAACCGGCGCAAGCCCTGGCGCAGCGTGGCCTCGCCCAATGGCTGGGAAAACAGGTTGCGGCGGTACCAGCCGAATTCGCGCGTGGTCGGCTGGATCTCGGCGAAACAGCGGCGGTCGGCGGTGTACATGCGCATGGGCACGTTCTGGATCACATCGCGCACGATGGCATCAGCCATGCCGGCCGACTGGAAGGTGCGCAAGGCTTCATCATCGATGCCGACTGCGCGCGGGTAATCGAGCACGTCCAGATTGCGTTCGATGATCAGGGTCGAGATGCCATAGGTACCGAGCAGGTTGCCCAGCGTCACGCCGACCGGGCCGGCACCAACGATGAGCACCTGGGCGTGCGAGGTCGTGCTCATGCAGCGCTCCCGCCCTGGGGTGCCGGTGCGCTGGTCAACAAGCGGCTTTCCTGCGCCACCAGCAGGCCGCGCACCTGCTTGCGGAATTCGGCGAACTGGGCATCGGCCAGCAGCGCGGCGCGACGGCGGGCGCGCTCTTCCAGGCTGTCGAAGGCCCAGTGATAGACCAGTTGGTTCAGGTCGCCACTCTCGGGAATCATCATCGCCACCAGATTGCCCAACAGGCGTACCTGGTGCTGGCGACCGCACTCGTTGTAGATGCGCACATAGTCGCGGACACCGCCTGGAATCATGGTGTAGGTGCGCAGTTCGTGAATCATGGGTTCTCCTCTGCCAGTGGCTGTTGTTCTTGTGCCAGGAATTGCCGCACCACCTGGGCGAAGGCTTGCGGCTGGTCGTCGTGGATGTAGTGGCCGGCGTCGGCAATGGTGCGGCTAAGGATGCGGGCATTGAGCTGGCGCATCTCGGCGGCGATCTCGGCCGAGAGGTAGTCCGAGCGTTCGCCACGCACCACCAGAGTGGGACAGGCCAACGCCATGACGTGCGGGCGCAGGTCGACCACGCGACTGGTGTCGGGCGTGAGACGCGTGGCGCTGATGCCGACATGGTCATAGCGCCAGGTGTAGGCGCCCCCCGCCACTTGCTTGAGCATGTTGTGCAGGCGTTGCTGGCGCGCCTCTTCGGTGACGCTGGGACGCAGTGCGCGCATGAAGGCGCTGGCCTCTTCCCAGGTGGCGAAGTGGCTGGGGGTGGTGGCCAGCTCGCGGCGAATGCGGGTGGCACCGGCGCTGTTCTCGAAGGCGCCGGGGCCGGCGTCTTCGATGACGAGCTGGCGCACCTTGCCAGGATGGCGCGCGGCATAGACGATGGCATTGATGCCGCCCATGGAATGGCCCAGCAGGTCGAACCGGTCCAGCGCCAGTCGCGCCACCAGGGCTTCCATATCGGCGACGTAGGCATCGGTGTAGTAATTGCAGCCCTGGTCCCAGTCGCTCTGACCTCGGCCGCGCTGGTCCAGGGCGATGAAGCGGTAGCCCGCGGGCAGGCGCTGCACCAGGTCGGCAAAGGTCTCGCCGTAACCGCGTATGCCATGCAGCAGCAGCATGGGGAATCCTTGCGGATCGCCCCACTCGGTGATGTGGAAGTTCAATCCCGACAGGGTCAGGAAATAATCTCGGCGCTGCATGATGGTCTCCGTATGCCGTACGCGCCCGGTCTTAGACCAGGCCGTCCTGTCCCTTGACCTCGGACGCCTTCAAGCCACCCAGGCGGGCATTGAGTCGGCCGCGCGTGGCGAAGGCCCAGATCAGCACCACTTCATCGCGATTGGGACCATCGTTGAATTGCGCGCTGACGGTGTCGTAGTGCGAACGCACGTACAGCGCATCCTTGTGGGCCAGCGGAATATCGATGATGGTGCCGGGACCGCCGCGCTTGCCGGTGGAAGGCACCCAGGACTTGGCACCGCCCAGGCCGTCGCGCACCGGGTTGGCGGCCGGATTGGTCAACAGCGCATTGCCGTGTTCGTATTCGCCATCCACGCCGACCAGGCAAGCCTTGCCATAGCTTTCGATGGCCTGGCCCTGGGCCGCTTCACGGATGCGGCGGGCGAATTCCTGGCCCAGCAGCGGCGAGGGCTCGATCCAGGGCGAGAGATCCTCGACGTACTGACCGGCGAAGGGATTGTGGATGCAGGCGGCAATGACGATCTTGCGCAGCGGTGCGCCATCGGCGGCACGACCGGTCTCACCGGCCAGGGTGTCTTCGATTTGCAGGAACCACTTGCGGATGTGGAAGTTGGCGAAATTGGGAGTCTTCATCTGGTGTCCTTTGAACGATGCATGGGATGCGAAGCGATGCAATGAAATGATGTGAACGGCTGTGCGGCCTTACAGCGGATCGAGCCGGAAGCTGTCGCTGGGGGCGTTGTACTGGCCCAGCAGGCGCTTGCCTTCTTCGTCGTCGTGCTCGGTCTCGAAGAAGAATTCGAAGCGATGGCCGTCGGGATCGTGGAAATAGATGCCGTAGCCGACCTTGTGATCGGTGATCTTGAAGATCTCGATGCCCTTGGCGAGCAACATGCCGTAGAGGCGGCGGAATTCATCCATGTCGCCCTCCACCTCCAGGCCGTAGTGCTGCATGTTGACCTCGCCGCGCGTCGCCTGGGCCGGTTCTTCCACGCGGATCAGGGCGATGTCATGGTGCTTCTTGCCGAAGGACAGGAAAACCCAGCGCTCGGCCCGGGCGGTGACGGTCATGCCCAGCACGTCCTCGTACCAGGGCGCGCTGGCGTGCGGGTCCTTGACGAACAAGGCCAGATGGGTGCGACGGATGCGCGGCTTGATGGTGGCAGTTGCGGACATGCGGCCCTCCTCTGTGCTCGTTAGTCGATCGATTGCGGATGGGCGTGGACCGGCGCCACGAAGGGGGTCCAGGCCACCGAGGTGATCTCGCTGAAGTCGCGCCATTCCTTGTACCAGCTACGCCCGCCATCGGTGGAGCGCAGCAGGTAGCCGTACTTGGTACCGGCAAAGAGCAGTTGCGGATCGGAGGGATGGCCGCCGAAGGCCCACACGGTGGAGTTGGGTGCGGTATGCAGGACCGCTGCAGACCAGCTCTGGCCGCGATCCTCGGAGCGATAGATGCGGGTGCGGGTGCCGGGCGTGCCATCGCCGATGGCCAGCAGCAGCGTATTGCCCTGGGCATCCAATGCCTGGATGGTGCGGGTGTAGTACATGCCGTCGAAACGTTCCTTGGAGGCCTTGGCCACGAAACTCTGGGCGTCGTCGGTACTTTCGCAGACGGAATTGACGGTCACCACCACATGCTTGACCGGAGCCTCGGCAGTGGCCGGCAGCACGGTGATGGCGTGGATGTCGGAATTGTTGATGCCGCGACCCGGAGTATCGACGCGGGTCCAAGTATCGCCTTCGTCATTGCTGCGCCAGGCGCCGCCTTCTTCCACGCCGAACCAGACTTCGCTGGGCGCATCGGTGCGCACGAAGACGGTCAGGATGCGGGGGCGGTGTACGCCCGCGCAGAACTCGGGCAACTCCACATCCAGTTGCTGCCAAGACAGGCCACCGTCACGCGAGCGATACATGCGGGCACGCGAGGGCGCGCCGGTGCCAGCGAAGACCAGCTTGGGATTGCTGGGACTGAAAGCGATCGACCAGACAGTCTGGTCGTCGGCCGGCGAGGCGATGCGCTTGAAGTGCGCGCCGCCATCGGTGCTCAGGCAAATGCCGACATCGGCGCCGGCCAGCACCCGTGCGGGGTCGGAGGGATCGACGGCCAGGCTGCGTACCACGCCATCGAATTCGATGGCTTCCTTCAGACCCAGGCGGTGCCAGGTGGCGCCATTGTCGACGCTGCGCACGATGCCTTGACCGGCGGTGCCAACCAGGATGGTTCCTTGCATGATGGTGTCCTCTTCGGTGTCAGATCAGATGTAGATGCCACGGGTGATGCCGCCATCGACCGCAATGGATTCGCCGGTGATGGCCGCCGCACGCGGCGAGGCCAAGAACAGCACGACGTCGGCGATTTCCTCCACCTGCAGCACGCGCCGGATCGGCGTGGCCTTGGCATAGTTCTGCTCGACCTGCTCGGGCGTGAGTCCTTGCAGCTTGGCTTCTTTCTCGTAGAGTTCGTGGATGTGCGGGGTCTCGACCACGCCGGGGTGGATCACGTTGACGGTGATGCCATCCGGGCCCAGTTGGTCCGACAGGGTCTTGGTGAGATGGCAGATGGCGACGTTGCGCATACCGGAAAGCTGCTTGCTGCCGCGCCCGGTGAGGCCGCCGATGTTGATGATGCGACCGTAGCCACCAGCACGCATGTGCGGGGCCACGGCCTTGGCAAAGCGCATATAGCCGACCACCTTGATGTTGATGTCTTCCAGCAGGCCTTCCGGGCTGGCGTGCTGGATTTCGGAACGCACCAGGCCACCCGGATGGGCGGCGCCATTGACCAGGATATCGATGCGACCGAAGTGCTGGGCGGCCTGCGCCACGGCGGCTTCCACCTGTTCGGTATTGCTGACGTCGGCGGCCACGGCGATGACTTCGGTACCGGTGGACTGGCTCAACTCCTTGGCCACTTCTTCCAGCTTGGCCTTGCTGCGTGCCACGATGGCCACGCGCACGCCTTCGCGCGCCAGTGCCTCGGCCACGGCCCGTCCGATTCCCAGGCTGCCGCCCGTGACGACGGCTGCCTTGCCTTGCAATTTCAGTTCCATGTTTGCTCCTTGTTCTATGCAGTCAATGCGTGCCGGCGCTGCCGGCTGGTGTGTTGGATGCTGGGGTGATCAGATATCTGGGGACTGCCTTACAAGGCCATCTCGATCAATGCCGGGCCGTCGCCGGCCAAGGCCGCCTGCAACTGCTGCTGCAATTGCTGCGCGTTCTCGGCACGGGAAGCCGGCACGCCGTAGGAGTGCGCCAATCCCACCCAGTCGATGCGGGGATGTTCCAGCGAGGTCATCTGCGCGGCACGCTCGCCCAGGGTGGCACCATCGCGCCGCAGTTCGTTGCGCAGGATGGCGTACTGATGGTTGGCGGCGATCAGCACCACCACCTTGGCTTGTTCATGCGCCAGCGACCACAAGGTCTGGATGGTGTACTGGGTGCTGCCGTCCGAGAGCAGACCGACCACGGTACGATCCGGGCAAGCCACTGCCGCGCCCAGCGCCACCGGCAGGCCCTGGCCGATGGCGCCACCGGTATTGGTGAGCACGGTATGTGGACGGGCGGCGTCGGAGACGGCATAGAAGGGATAGCCGCAGGTACCGCCCTCGACCGAGACGATGGCGCGTTCCGGCAGTTCGCGCGCCAGCACGGCGGCGATCTTCTGCGGCGTCAATTCACCTTCTGGCTGGGCCGGCAACTCATGTTGCGGCGTCACATAGGCCGGCGCCTGCAACGCATCGGCCAGTTGCTCCACACGCTCGGCGGCGGGATGCCCCGGCAGGCTGATGGTCAGCAAACGCTCCGGTGCAACCAGCGCGCTGGAATGCCGACATAACCGAATAGGTGATCGGCGGCAATGCGCCCACCAGCACCACCAGGTCGGCGTCGTCCAGCACCTTGCGGGCCGGTTCCGGGAAGTAGGGCAAGCGATCGAAGGAAGGCAGACCCTGGCCACGCTCGGCGCGCGCCGGGAAGGTCTCGGCATAGACGCTGCAACCGAGGTGCGCGGCGATGCGCGCCACGGCACGCTGGGCGCGTGCTCCCAGGCCGCTGTCCTCACCACCGCCACCGAGCAGGAACACCACGCGCTGCGCGCGCTTGAGGCGCGCCAGCGCCTGCTCTGGCTGATAGTCGTCGCTGAACTCGGCGGCGTGCTGGTGAGCAGTGGCGCTGGCCTCGACCACGGCCATCTCCTCGAACTGGAAGTCGGCCGGGAAGATCAGGGTGCTGCCCTGCCCGCCTGCGGCCAGGCTCTGGCGCACCGACTCGGCGGCAGCCGGGGCGATGTCGGCGCTGCCGCTGATGCGATGCACCCAGCCCGAGACCGGACGCGCCAGTGATTCGATGTCAGAGCTCAGAGGAGCGTCGTAAGGCAGGTGCCAGCTGGTATGGTCACCGATGATGTTGACGATGGGGGTGCGGGCGCGGCGCGCATTGTGCAGATTGGCGATGCCATTGGCAAAGCCCGGGCCCAGGTGCAGCAAGGTGCTGGCCGGACGGCCCAACATGCGGCCATAGCCATCGGCCGCCCCGGTGCAGACGTTTTCTTGCAGGGCGACCACGCAGCGCAGCTTGGGAAAACTCTCCAGACCACGGACCAGGTCCAGTTCGGTCGTGCCGGGATTGGCGAAACAGGTGTCCACGCCCTGGGCCTGCAGACCAGCCCATAATGCGTGCGCTCCAGTGTATCGGGTCATTTCTCTTCCTTTGCCGCAGGCGGCCAGCGCCGCTGCAGGCGCTTGTGCAGGGTTGAACGAAGCAGTGGTTTGCGGCATCTCAATGAGTCCGGCAAAAAATCATGTATTTTCGTATAGACGAAATTTGTACATAATTCAGCTTTCCGAAATCATGTTTTATTGCTTGATTTTGAATATAAGAGATTTATGCAATAGGCTTGAGCCCAAATCGGCAATTGATGCAGCCTCCCCGTTCCCCGGCGGGATGCCGCCTTACAATAGCCAGCCGGCGCGCGCCCTTTGCCTTCAACCAGACCCAAGACCATGAATAGCCTGAGCCGTATGTTGGATGTACTGACCTTGTTCAAGCCCAGCCAACCCGTCATCGATATCGACATCATCTGCGCCCAGTTGGGCTATACCCCGGCCAGCGCCTATCGTTATGTGCGCGAGCTGGGCAATGCGGGCTTGCTGGTGAAGATGCCGCGTGGCTATGCGGTAGGGCCCAAGGTAATCGAGCTGGATCGCCACATGACCCAGTTCGATCCCCTGCTCGCGGCCAGCCGCGACATCGTCGGCGATCTGGTGGCGCAGACCGGGCTGGAGCTCTTGATCAGCGAGCTGTATGGCTCCACCGTGATCAACATCCTGCAGGAGTCAGGCAATAGCGATGCACGCCTGAACTATGGACGCGGTACCCCCATGGACCTGTTCCACAGCGCCACGGCGCGGGTGATCCTGGCCTATCTGCTGCCGCGCCAGTTGCGCAAGCACTTCGACCAAGCCAGCGCCGAAGAGCTGCGGCTGGTAGGGACCAACTGGAAGGATTTTTCCAAGGTGATGCTGAAGATCCGCAAGGATGGTTATTGCGTCAGCGTAGGGGAACTGGACCCGGGCAAGACCGGCATCGCCGCCCCCATCTTCGATGAGAAGCAGCGCATCCTGGGCAGCATCACGCTGGCCGGCAATACCGAACGGGTCAATGCCTTCAACCGGGACTTTCTCTCTGGGTTGATTACCGATGCGGCCAGCAAGATCACGGCGCGCATTGCGGGCTGAAGCAGGCCCATAGCAGGCCCATAGCAGGCCTAAAGCAGGCATAAAGCAGGCGTAAATAAAAACGCGCCGGTCACCCTGACCGGCGCGCTGTGATTCAACGCGACAATTACTGGAAGACCTTCTGGACCTGACGCCGCGCCGTCTGCGAGGGCAACTCCCCAAACAGCTCCTGATAATCCTCGGCAAAGTGGCTCAGATGGAAGAAGCCCCAGCGCGAAGCGATGTCACCAATCGAGGCTTCCTGGTGGGTGGTGGACAACAGCTCGCGCCGCACGCCGTTCAGGCGCACGCAGCGCAGGTAGTTCAGCGGGGTGGTCTCGGCCACCGTCTGGAAACTGTTCTGCACCGTGCGCCGGCTCACCTGCAGGCGCTGGCAGACCTCGAAGATGCTGGGCACGTTGGCGGCGTCGACGATGGTCTGGCGATGCAGCTTCTCGACGATGTAGCTGCGGGTGGTGCTCATCTGGCGGCTGGGATCGCAATCGGGGGCCGACAGCAAACCGAGCAACTCCGCCAGAAGTGAAGATTCCAGCGCCTGCTCGCGCTGCTCGGCCTGGGCGGCGGGCTGCCACTGCCCATCTTCGATCTGCAGCATCGAATGTGAAAAGATGTTCAAGAGACGCTCGCGACAGGCGCGCAGGCCCTTGGGCGGCACCTTGATGACCGGCTGTTTTAACAGCGATGCAATGCGGTCGGGGTCGGGCATCTGGTGCAGGTGCTCTTCGAACAGGTCGCGGTCGAAGGTCAGCGAGAGCAGGTCGGTATCCATCGGCATGTGGAACATGAATTCCTCGCCGCCCTGCAAGAACAGGATGCTCTTGTCATCGGCCTCGCGCCCCTGTACATGCGCCGAGCCCGGCGTGGTGATGGGGAAGGCGAAGCAGATCTGGTCCTTGGGCGCCTCCCCATGCTGGACCACGCGCTTGTTGATGCGCTCGCGGAAGGCATGACAGCGCCGGGTCGACAACTGCATCAGCGAGCTTTCCAGCTTGCCCGCGGAAATCTGTGCATAGGTTTGTTTCCACGCGCCAATAGCGGCGGCGTGCACATGCACATCCTGAAAACGGTGAATGCTTTGCAACATGGTCTCTCTCCAAGTGAGCCGCGATTGCCCCCGCGAACGTGGCTCTGTCTCCATGCATTTAACGTGCCTGCATTGTTGATTTTTTGATTTTTTTTGATCGACGCCTGCATCGGTAACGAGGACTGCGCTGAAAGCGGGTCCGGGGGCCGTGCGGCGTCGGGTTATTTGCTTCTTTTGTGCAAATTTATCTCAATGCCAAAATTTAGCAAATACTTTTACAAATTTCCAAGCTTTCATGATGCGCTTTTCAAAATAGTGCAACTTTAGTTTTTTATGCACAACATCAATGCAAGCCGGGCAACAACGGGGCAGTCAGATTTCCCGGGCGGCAATGGCGCCTTGCGCAATGGGCTTGGCCCACCTCGCGAGCGCGGCCTTGCGACGCCGCCCCGAATTGCTCATTTGGGCTAACTGCGGCGCCCTGCTCTCTATACATTCTGGCCCCATGCCGGCCCGTTTGCGACACCGCCAACGAGGGCATGGTGCAAGTGGCCGCATCCCGTATCCCTCGACAACCACCACCACGAGAATGAGCATGTCTCTCCATCTTCAGCACTTTATTGCAGGCCAGGCCGCCGAGGCCTCCGATGGCCAGCGCATGAACCTGGTCAATCCCATCAACGAGGAAATCTATGCCAGTGCCGCCCAAGGCACGGCCGAGGACGTAGCGCGCGCCGTGGCTGCGGCCAAGGCACAACTGGAAGGCGGCGCCTGGAGCAAGCTGTCGGGCCTGCAACGCGGTCAGTTGCTGCACCAGCTGGCCGCGCTGGTGGAGCGCGACACCGATCTGCTGGCCGACATGGATGCGCGCGCCATCGGCCGCTCGCCCATGGAGCCACGCATGATGGACCTGCCCAATACCATCAGCCACCTGCGTGCCGCCGCCGGCTGGGCCAACCAAATGGAAGGTCGCACCATCCCCACCGCCGGTTACATGGGCAAGCCCACGCTGTCGTATACGGTGCGCGAACCGATCGGCGTGGTCGGTGCCATCCTGCCGTGGAATTCGCCGCTGATGATCACCAGCTGGAAGGTCGCAGCCCTGCTGGCAGCCGGCTGCACGGTGGTGATCAAGCCGGCCGAGGAAACCCCGCAATCGGCGCTGCATCTG
Organism: Herbaspirillum sp. B65; assembly: GCF_000333555.1. Lineage (NCBI taxonomy): Bacteria > Pseudomonadati > Pseudomonadota > Betaproteobacteria > Burkholderiales > Oxalobacteraceae > Herbaspirillum > Herbaspirillum sp. B65. The sequence continues at coordinate 14,271 of NZ_BADI01000531.1, forward strand.
GCACGCCTGGCACAGGAAGCGGGCTTCCCGGATGGCGTCATCAACGTGGTGACCGGTTATGGCAATAGCGTCGGCAAGGCCTTGTGCGAACATCCCGATGTGGCCAAGATCAGCTTCACCGGCAGCCCCGAAGCCGGCCGCGCGATCCAGCGCATCGCTGGTGAACAGTTCAAGCGCGTGACGCTGGAGCTGGGCGGCAAGAGTCCGCAGATCGTGTTTGACGATGCGCCCTTCGAGGATGCGCTGTTTGGTTGCACGCTGGGCCTGTTCGTCAACCAGGGCCAGGTATGCGCCGCCGGTTCGCGCATCCTGGTGCAACGCAGTCTGGCGCAGCGCTTTGCCAAGGCCCTGGCCGAGGCCGCCGCCGGCATCACCGTGGGCGACCCCAGCCAGCCCGGCGTGCGCATGGGGCCGGTGGCCAAGAAGGCGCAGTTCGAACGCGTGAACCGCTACATCCAGCAAGGCCTGGATGAGGGCGCGACGTTGCTGGCCGGTGGCGTCTCGCGTCCCGAGCGCGGCTGGTTCGTGCAGCCCACCATCTTTGCCGATGCCAACAATGGCATGAGCATCGCTCGCGAAGAAATCTTCGGGCCGGTAGGCACCATCATCAGCTTCGACACCGAAGAAGAAGCCATCGCCCTGGCCAACGATTCCAAGTACGGCCTGGCCGCCACGGTCTGGACCAGCAACCTGGCGCGCGCCCATCGCGTGGCCGCCGGGGTCAAGGTCGGTGCGGTCGGCGTCAACTGCTGGAGCCCGCTGGACGCCAACCTGCCCTGGGGCGGCATCAAGGATAGCGGCATGGGGCGCGAAGGCGGCCTGGCCGGCGCCCTGGCCTATACCGAAGAAAAGACCGTGACCGTGCTGCTGGCTTCCTGATACTGATACCGCCTCCCTCCTGATAGACGCGACGTGGCGTGAGCTGCGCCGCGTCTTTTTTCATCCTTTCCGCCTACCCCCCCCCCGCTACCCTGCCAAAATCGATGCATATGAAGTCATGCGCAGACCCTGCCCGTCAGTGCGCCATCCTGGCGTCATGGCCAAACCATGTGGTGAAGAAAACTTCCGGGATCCCTAACCTCACCATGCACCACGGGCCTTGCCGCAGCAAGGCCCGTTTCCGTTAGGCGTCAGGAAAGGCAGCGCTCAGAGCTTGTGGCTGCCCAGGGCGGCAAAGCGCAGCGGCGCGCAACGCCGCAGGCGGCTGGCCAGGATCACGCCCAGCACGATCGACAGCGGGATCGTCGAACACAGGGCATAGGACATCGATTTGCTGGCACCGGTAAGCACGTCGAAATGCAGGATCGCCGTCGAGAGGATATAGAGCAGCGCCACCAGCGAGACCGCCGGCAAGATGCGCACGCGCCAGACGCTGGCACAGGCATCGGGATGCCGATGGAAATAACAGATCACGGCAGCCGAGGTCATGATCATGAGCAGCATCAGACACAGCGCGGCCAGGCTGGAGAACCAGGCGAACAGATGCAGGATGGGATTGGCATCGAGCAGCGCGAACAAGCTCACCACCACGGCGGCAATCGCGCTTTGCAGGGCCGAACCCATGTGCGGGCTCTGGTAGGTCTTGTGGGTGGTGCCCAGCAGACGATGCAGCAAGCCGTCGCGTCCCACCGCATAGAAGTAGCGCGCCGCCGAGCTGTGGAAGGCCAGCAGGCCGGCATAGATGCTGATGACGAACAGCACCCGGATCACCGCCGTCAAGCCGGCTCCGGCGTAGTGGTCGGACATGACGTAGATGAAGGCGGTCGGGTCCTGCATGTGTTCCAGCAACTTGACCACCTTGTCGCTGCCGGCGCCGATGATGAGCGACCACAGCGAGATGCCGTAGAAGCCGCCGATCAGCAGCACCGAGGTATAGGTGGCGATGGGAATGGCGCGCTTGGGATTCTTGGCTTCCTCGCCGTAGATGGTGGTGGCCTCGAAGCCGATGAAGGCGGCGAAGGCGAACAACAGGCCGATGGAAGGCGTGCCGCTCATCACATTGGCCGGGGAGAAGGAATCCAGATTGATGCCATGGTCGCCGCCGGAACGCAGGATACAGAAGTCCAGCACCAGCACGGCCAGGTATTCGGCCACCACCACCACCGACAGCAGGCGCGCCGACAGATCGATGTTGCGATAGCCCAGCACGGCCACGCTCAACATGGCCGCGGCAGCATAGACCCACCAGGCCAGCTGGATGCCGAAGATATCGAAGAAGGTCGCCGACATCACCCCGCCGAACATGCCATACAGACCGATCTGCAGGATGTTGTAGGCAAACATGGCCAGCACCCCGGCCACACCGCCGGCAATGCCACCCAGACCGGCGCTGGAGAAGGCATAGAAGCCACCGGCATTGGTCACGTGGCGGGCCATGGTGGTATAGCCCACCGAGAAGGTCAGCAGCAGCAACAGGATCAGCAACAGCAATGCCGGGGTACCGGCGCCATTGCCAAGCATGATACCGATCGGAAAGCCGCCGGCGATCACGCTCAAGGGACTGGCGGCCGATACCACGAAGAAGATGATGAAGCCTACGCCCAGGGCATTCTTGCGCAGGGCATTTTCTGGCTTGTCTTGGTTGCTGCAATCGACCTGGCTCATCGGACCCTTACCTTTTCTGAAAACACGTGCGTCTCGTTGGTCGACCCGGTCCTGCATGGCGCAGGGCCGCGTCGATCTCTTCCGCGCCCGACGGGCAGCGTGAGGGATGAGGGCATTCTAGAGAGATGCCGCCTTTTCCTTTAGCCCAAATTGGCAGTCAGGCGGGCCCTTGCCGGGAGCCGGCACAGGCGCTGGGGAAAGGTCTTGGTCAGATCGGAATTGTAGGACGCAGACAGGTGCGATGTGCAACCAGAGAAGAGGAAAGTGCAGGATGCGGCCCGCGCTGTGGCGGGCCGGCATCAGTTGCTGACGGGCGGCTGACGAGCGTGGTGCGGTCAGCCGGCCAACCGCCTTTCGATGATTTCATAGGCCCGCAACAGGCCGGCAATGCGCGCGTGTTCGAAGTCCAGGTACAAGGCACTGGCCTGGCGAAAGCGCACGATGCGCTTGCCCGCCAGAAAGATGCGCAAGGCCATCGACCAACCATGCTTGCCTTGCAGGCCGACCACACGGATGTCATGGCCACGGTACTGCGCATGGTGGATCTGCTCGCGGTCATGCAGCAGGCGGCGGCCATACAGCCGCAGGTCACTACGCGGACACATCATGCCTCCTTGGCGTTAGGGTTGACGGCGCTGCGGCCCTGTGGCCCTGCCTCAGGCCCAGCACCACCACGAAGAACACCGGCACGAACAGCACCGCCAAGAGCGTGGCGCTGACCATGCCGCCGAACACGCCAGTGCCGATGGCACGCTGCGTCTCGGCACTGGCGCCGGACGCCAGCATGAGCGGCACCACCCCCAGGGCGAAGGCCAGCGAGGTCATCAGGATCGGCCGCAGGCGCAGCACCGCGGCACGGATGGCGGCCGGCACCAGAGCCATGCCTTCGGTGTGCAACTGCTTGGCGAACTCCACGATCAGGATGGCGTTCTTGGCCGACAGGCCGATGACGGTGATCATACCGACCTTGAAGAAAACATCATTGGGCAAGTCGCGCAGGATCACCGCCAGCACCGCACCGATCAAGCCCAGCGGCACCACCAGCATGACCGACAGCGGAATGCTCCAGCTCTCGTACAAGGCCGCCAGCACCAGGAACACCACCAGCATCGACAAGGCCATCAAGAGCGGCGCCTGCGCCGCCGACAGGCGCTCCTGCAGCGACTGGCCGGTCCAGGCCACGGCAAAGCCGGGCGGCAGTTGCTGCGCCAATCTTTCCATCTCGGCCATGGCCTCGCCACTGGCCACGCCCGGTGCGGCGCTGCCGGAGATGCGCACCGCCGGGAAACCCTGGTAGCGCTGCAACTGGGTCGGCACCACACGCCAGGAGGCCTTGACCAGCTCGGCCAGCGGCACCATGCCGCCCGACTGGTTGCGCACGTATAGTTTCATCACGTCCTCGATCTGCATCCGGGCATCGGCGCGGGCTTGCAGGATCACCTGCTGCATCCGTCCCTGGTTGGGGAAATCATTGACGTAGAAGGAACCCATGGCCGCCGAGAGCGTATCGCTGATGTTGGCAAAGGAAACCCCGAGTGCCGCTGCCTTGTGGCGGTCGACGTCGAGCTGGATACTGGCGCCGGCCGGCAAACCATCCGAATAGACGCCGCTGAGCTTGCTGCTCTTGGCGGCCAGCGCCAGCAACTGCGCCTCGGCTGCCTTGAGGGCGTCATAGCCCTGGTTGGCGCGATCCTGCAGACGCATGGCAAAGCCGGAAGAGTTACCCAACTCTTCGATGGCCGGCGGCAGCAGGCTCATGACCATGCCATCGCCAGCGGCTTCCATGGCGAGCTGGGCCTGGTGCGCTTCGTCGGCGGCAGTGGCGCCATGGCGCTGCTTCCAGTCCTTCAATTCGGTGAAGGCCATGGCGGCATTGGGGCCGGAACCGGAAAAACCGAAACCCAGCACCGAGAGGTTGGCGCCGATGTCTTGGCGCGTCTTCAGGTATTGCTCGAACTGGTCCACCGCGCGTGCGGTGCGCTCGGCGGTGGCGTCGGCCGGCAACTGGAAGGAAGTCATGAAATACCCCTGGTCTTCTTCCGGCAGGAAGGCCGAGGGCAAGGCCTGCAAACCCAGCACCAGCAGCGCCGACAGCGCTGCATACACCAGCATCATGCGCAGCCCGCGCGCCACCAGCCGGCCCAGCACCGATTCGTAGCGGGCCGTCAGTCGCATGAAGCCGCGATTGAAGGCGCCGAAGAAGCCGCGCTTGTCGTGATGACCGGGGGCCACCGGCTGCAACAAGGTGGCGCACAGGGCTGGCGTCAGGCTCAAGGCCAGGAAGGCCGAGAACAGGATCGACACCGCCATGGCCAGCGCGAACTGGCGATAGATCACGCCCACCGAACCACCGGCCAGCGCCATGGGGATGAACACGGCGGTAAGCACCAGCGTGATGCCGACGATGGCGCCGGTAATCTCGCGCATGGCCTTGATGGTGGCCTCACGCGGGCCCAGGCCTTCCTGCGCCATGATGCGCTCGACGTTTTCCACTACCACGATGGCATCGTCGACGATGATGCCGATGGCCAGCACCATGCCGAACATGGTCAGCACATTGACCGAATAGCCGACCGCCAGCATCACCGCCAGTGTGCCCAGCAAGGCGATCGGGGCGACGATGGCGGGGATGATGGTATAGCGCACGTTCTGCAGGAACAGGTACATCACCAGAAACACCAGCACCATGGCCTCGATCAGGGTCTGCACCACCTTCTGGATGGAGATCTTGACGAAGGGCGCGGTGTTGTAGGGCAGCGAGAAATGCATCCCCGGCGGCAGGCTGGGGCGCAATTCGTCCATGCGTGCCTGGATGGCGGCGGCGGTGCGCACCGCATTGGCGCCGGGCGAGAGCTGCACCGCCGCCACGCCCGCGGGCTTGCCATCTTCACGGTTGGAGAAGGCATAGGATTGCGCCCCCAGTTCCACCCGGGCGACGTCGCCCAGCAACACGCGCGAACCGTCCGGCTTGGCCTTGAGCACAATGGCAGCGAATTGCGCGGGTGACTGCAATTGCCCCTGCACCGTCAGCGGCACGGCGATCTGCTGGCCCGGCACGGTAGGCGAATCCCCCAGCCGGCCCGGAGCGATCTGGGCGTTCTGCTGGCTGATGGCGGCGCTGATGTCGCCCACCGTCAAGCCAAAGGCATTGAGCTTGAAGGGATCGATCCAGATGCGCATGGCCTGTTCGGCACCGAACAATTGCACCCGACCGACGCCATCCACGCGCCGCAATTCCTCGACGATATTGCGCGCCAGGTAGTCGCTCAGGCGCACTTCGTCATAGCGGCCATCGGTGGAGGTGAGACTGACCATGAGCAGGAAGCCCGAGGCAGCCGATTCCACCGTCACGCCATTCTGGCGCACCGTCTGCGGCAGTCTTGCCTCGATGGCCTTGAGCTTGTTCTGCACATCCACCTGGGCCAGTTCGGGATCGGTGCCGGGCTTGAAGGTGACGCTGATCTGGGCGCTGCCGGAGGTGTCGGCCGAGGATTCGAAATAGAGCAGGTTCTTCACACCCGACAGTTCGCGCTCGATCAGGCTGATGACGCCATCGTTCATGGTTTGCGGCGTGGCGCCGGGATAGGTGGCATTGATGCTCACGCTGGGCGGGGCCACCGAGGGATAGCGCGCAATGGGCAACTGGCTCATGGCGATCACGCCCAGCAGCACGATGAACAGGGCCAGCACCCAGGCGAAAATGGGACGGTCAATGAAAAAACGGGGCATACAGGAACTCCATCGATGAGTCGCCGCGGAGGTGAGCACGCCAAGGCTTTAGCAAACCGGGCAAGCCGACAGTACAATCGCGAGCGAAGGCGGAGTCTGGGCGAAAAGCGTGAGGATTGCGCGATACAACGATGGAGTTTCGATGGAGAAGGAAAGAATGTCGGCATCACACCCCTCATCTGGCGAGCTGGCCCCGGCCAGCGGCGCGCTGATCCTCATCGCCGAGGATGCGCCCGAGATCGCCGAGATCCTGGCGGCCTACCTGGCGCGCAGCGGGATGCGCAGTGTCCATGCGGCCGATGGCGCCAAGGCGCTGGAATTGCATCTCTCACTGAAGCCCGACCTGGTGCTGCTGGACATCCAGATGCCACAGGTCAACGGCTGGCAGGTACTGTCGCAGATCCGCCAGCGCGACAATACGCCGGTCATCATGCTCACCGCCCTGGACCAGGACGTGGACAAGCTGACGGGCCTGCGCATCGGCGCCGACGATTACGTGGTCAAGCCATTCAATCCGGCTGAAGTGGTGGCGCGAGTCGAAGCGGTCCTGCGCCGCAGCCAGCCGCGTGAAGAACGGGAAGAGCGCCGCATCCTGCGCGTGCCGCCCTTCGTGATCGACTTCGAACAGCATGAAGCGGTGGCCGAGATCGAGGGGGTATCCCATACCCTGGTGCTGACCCTGACCGAATTCAAGCTGCTGGCACAACTGGCGCGCGCGCCACGGCGCGTCTTCAGCCGTGCCGAACTGCTGGCCTCCTGCCTGCCCGAAGGCGATACGCTGGAGCGCACCGTGGACAGTCACGTCAGCAAGCTGCGTAAAAAACTCGAAGACCTCGGCATTGCCGGCATTCCGGTCAGCATTCGCGGGGTCGGCTACCGCTTCCAGCAAGGCGCTTGAGGCCATCCAGAGCAAGGAGCAGACATGAAACCCGGCATCGACCTGCTGACCCTGTGGCGCGGCAAGGGTCTGGCGCGCCAGATCATCAGCTCCATTGCAACCCTGGCGCTGACCATCATGCTCATGGTGTTGCTGGGCTCGTATGCGTTTTATTCAACGCTGTTCATCTTCATGCCCGGTGCGCTGTCAGCCCCCGACAGTTGGCTGCCCTCACCGGTCGAATGGAGCTGGATCTTCGTGACCACCTTGATCGGCGTGGCCATCGCGGTGTGGGTGGCGATACGCCTGTCGCGGCGCATCCTGACCCCGCTCAATTCGGTGGCCACCAGCCTGCGGCGCGTGGCGCAGGGCGACCTGAGCGCGCGCGCGGCGGCCGAGCGCCAGCCGCTGGACGAAGCCTCGCAACTGATCAGTGACTTCAATGCCATGGCCGAGCGGCTGGAACGGGTGCAACAGGAACGCAACTTCTGGAATGCCGCCATCGCGCACGAACTGCGCACCCCGGTGACGATCCTGCGCGGTCGTCTGCAAGGCTTGACCGATGGCGTGTTCCAGCCCGACCCGGCGCTTTTTGCCAGTCTGCTGATGCAAGTGGAGGGACTGGGAAGGCTGATCGAAGACTTGCGCATCGTCGGCCTGGCCGAGAGCGGACATCTACGGGTCCAGTTGCAGCAGACCGACCTGCAACAGGAAATCGTCACGGTGCTCAAGGCCTGTGAATCAGCGCTGCAAGACAAGGGGTTTACCATCACCCTGGCGCTCGGGCTGCAGCGCACGGTATGCGATCCAGTGCGCATCCGCCAAGCCTTGCTGGCCTTGCTGGAAAACGCCCTGCAACACGCCACGCCGGGCACGCTGCGCATCAGCACCGGCAGCGTCGATGGCCAACACTATCTGCGCGTGGAAGATAGCGGGCCGGGGCTGGCTGCGACCGATGCGCAGATGATCTTCGACGCCTTCCAGCGCGGCCCGCGCGCCGCCGCTGCCCCGCACAAGGGCAGCGGCCTGGGCCTGGCCGTGGTACGCGCCATTGCCAGCGCCCACCACGGTACCGCCGATTGCCAACCCTCGGCGCTGGGCGGTACCTGCTTTCAGTTGCGCTGGCCGCTCTGAGCTCTGACCTCTGATATCTGCCCAGGCCCTAGCGCACCACCAGCGACGGCGAACCTGCCTTGGTCTTGAATGCACCGACCAGTTCGCTCAGCTTGTGCGCCTGCCCCTGCATCGATTCGGCAGCGGCCGAGGCCTGTTCCACCAGAGCGGCATTCTGCTGGGTCACGTTATCCATCTGGCTGATAGCTTGCTGGACTTGCTCCACGCCGGCCGATTGCTCCTGGCTGGCCGAACTGATATCGGCGACGATCTCGGTGACCCGCTGCACGCTGCTGACCACTTCTTGCATGGTGCTACCTGCCTGGTTGACCAGCAGGCTGCCGGCATCGACCTTGGTCACCGAGTTGTCGATGAGTTCCTTGATTTCCTTGGCTGCTGCCGCCGAGCGCTGCGCCAGGCTGCGCACTTCGGTCGCCACCACGGCGAAGCCGCGCCCCTGCTCACCGGCACGCGCCGCTTCCACCGCCGCGTTCAGGGCCAGGATATTGGTCTGGAAGGCGATGCCATCGATCACGCCGATGATGTCGACCACTTTCTTGGACGAGGCATTGATGGCACCCATGGTTTCCACCACCTGCGAGACCACCGCTCCACCCTTGAGCGCCACGGCCGAGGCGGCGCTGGCCAGTTCGCTGGCCAGCCGGGCGTTGCCGGCATTCTGCTTGACGGTGGAGGTGATCTCTTCCATCGAAGAGGCGGTTTCTTCCAGTGAACCGGCTTGCTGCTCGGTGCGGTTGGACAGGTCCAGCGTGCCGGCGGCGATCTCGGTGGCCGAATTGTCGATGCGATGAGCGCCCTCGCGCACATCGGTGACGATGGTCTGCAAGCCGGCCTGCATGGTGCGCAAGGCCTCCAGCAATTCACCGGTCTCGCCCTTGATGTTGGTATTGATGTCCGCCGTCAGGTCGCCCTGCGCCACCCGGCGCGCCACGCCAGCGGCATGGGCCAGGGGATCGCGGATGGCCTTGTAGACCACCATGAGGGTACAGGCCAGCACCACCAGCGCCATACCGATGAGGGCGTGGAACAGCAGCGCCATGTTGGCCGAATGTGCACGGGCTTTCTCGACCTGTGCCGAAGTACGGGCATCGAGCATGGCAAAGAACTGGTCGACCGGGCGCATGATCTTGGCCTTGTTGAGGTGATAGGCATGGTCGTGCATGAGCTCCCGCGCCTTTGCCAAGTCGGGTTCGCCGCGTCGGGTGAAGTTGCCTTGCGCATCTTCGTAGAGCCCCTTGACCATGTTCATGGCCACCGTTTCGGTCTTCACCAGGGCATCCGAATTGGCCTTGGCTTCACTGAGCTTGGCCAGCTCGGCCTCGGCAAAGCCGGCCTGGCGCATCAGGTCGAGCAAGGCAATACGTTGCGTACTGTCCGGCCGCGGCGGCTTGCCATCGGCGGCGACGAAATCCCAATAGATGCGGCCATAGTTTTCGGGGCGCGGCTGCTTGCCGTCGCGAATGGCCAGGATCGCTTCGTATTGTTTTTCATAGGAAGGATCGGCGGTGATGACATAGGTGCGCGCCAGGCGGGTCAGGTCGTCCGAACTCTGGCGCAACTCGGTGGCCAACTGGAAGGACACATAGCGGTTTTCATTGGCGGCATTGAGTTCGGCATCGCTACGTTCCAGCGCCATGGCAATGAGGACAATGGTGGCCATCAGCAGGCTGATGACTGCCGTGAGCATGATGAAGATCTGGCGAATGGTGAAGCGGCCTATGAGTGAAGTTTTCATGGAAATTCCTATGGAAAGAAATGGCTCAATCGGGACAGGCCTGCGACGGGCGTTCCGACTCAATGCTCCCTGCATCAGTTGGTGCATCAACAAATAATAAATTTGACATAAACTATTTTTTATTGATGAATTTATTTTATTGGTTAAATTTGATTTTTCAACAGGAATTTACTGATGTGCTCGCCTGTTTTGCATGAAAAAAACAAGGATTTTCCTGATTGACGAACGCCATCAGGACCGCAGGCGAGGCATCCCTGCGCCCGCGCATGGCTCAAGCGGCCAAGGATGTGTATATTTTTGATTCCGTACCTGCGTACGGATGAAAGACCATCACAAGATCAGGAATGACCACCGGTTCAGAGGGACCAAGGGGGAAGAGATGCGGAGAATCACCACGACGATGACGCTCATCATCGCCCTCTGGCTGCCGTGCACGATGACGCCAGCCCGATCCGAGCAACTCCGCTATGTGACGCTGGGCTTGAGTGCGTGGCTGACGCAACCCATCGTACAAAGCGCCTGGCATGGGGCCGAAATGGCGGTGGACGATGCCAATGCCCTGGCTGCCAAGAAGAAATCTTCATATCGTTTCCGTCTGCTGGCGCAGGATGACCAGGGCACCGCCAATTTCGGTGTCAATGTTGCACATTACTTCATCAAGGAGAAAGTCGCCGGTATCCTCGGCCCCTGGAGCAGCGATGCCGCCATGGCCACGGCCGAGCTCTATGAGGCGGCGCATATCCCGCAGATCGGCTTCACGGCCAGCACCAGCCTGTGGACCAACCAGGGCAATCGGATGCCGTTCCGGGTGGTGGGTAGCACCAGCGAACTGAGTGCCGCGCTGGCAGAGGTGGTCAAGCGCACCCTGGGGGGCAAGCGGGTGTTCGTGATCCACAATGACACCGTCTTCAGCAATGCCGTGAGCGATGAACTGATCAGCCGGCTGGGCAAGCAAGCCGGCACGACCACCATGCGTTACCTGGTCGGTCGCCGCAGCACCGACTTCAACGCTGCGATCAAGGCGGCCAGCCAATACCAGGCCGATGTGGTGGTGTTCCTGGCCTTGTTTCCGCAGGCTGCCGCCTTCCTCGATGAGGCGCGGCGCGCCCGTCTGGAGGCGCGGCTGTTGCTGTTGGGCGGTGCGACCCGCCTATCCTTGGGCGAGGTCGACCTGTCCCAGGCCTATGCCCTGGAATATGAAGTCCCGCGCACCCATTGCCCGCGCTGGAAATCCTTTACCCAGGCCTATACCAAGCGTTTCAACGAGCCACCCAGTACCTATTCCTACTATGCCTACGATGCCGCCAGCGTGCTGATCGCGGCCATCCTGCAAAGTGACTCCACCGATGGTGAACGCATCGCCGCCACCTTGCGCACCATGCACCATGCGGGATTGAACGGGACGATCAGCTTTGCCCCCAATGGCGCCCATGCCCAGCCACGCTTCACGCTCTACCAGTACCAGCAGCAATGGCGCCAGGTCGGGGTGTTGCCGCTTGGGGCGGTGCACAACGAGAAATGCTCGTGAGCACGGGGCATCGCTGTGCAGGCAACCTCAAAGAAAAAAGGCCCATTCCCGGAGGAATGAGCCTGGATGACGTCCAGATAAAGGAAACGACGCGCGATCAGAAAGGAATATCGTCGTCCATGTCCGAGAAGTTCGGCGCCGGGCGTTGGGCCGGCTGCTGGCGCGGGGCGCCGCCACCGGCTGCACCACCACCGGCGCTCTGGCGCGGCGCACCGCCGCCGTAGCTGCCGCCTCCGCCACCACCGTAGCTACCTTCGTCCATGCCGCCACCACCGCCGGCGCCTTGGCGGCCACCCAGCATCTGCATGGTGTCGGCAATGATTTCGGTGGTGTAGCGCTCCACGCCTTCCTTGTCCTGCCACTTGCGGGTCTGCAGGCGGCCTTCGACGTAGATCTGCGAGCCCTTCTTCAGGTACTGGCCGGCGATTTCAGCCAGCTTGCGGTAGAAGGTGATACGGTGCCATTCGGTGAGTTCCTTCTTTTCGCCGGTGTTCTTGTCCTTCCAGCTTTCGGTCGTGGCGACGGCGATGTTGGTGACGGCTTCGCCGTTGGGCATGTAGCGCGTTTCGGGATCGCGCCCCAGGTTGCCGACGATGATGACTTTGTTGACCGATGCCATTGTTTCTCCAATACGTTTAGGCTGTTGCACCCGCCACCGGCGCAGCGCGGCGCGGCAGGTTTTTCATGTTAGCCGCGATTATAAGCCAGGTCGCGGTGAGCACGGCACACAAGAGGAAGACCGCGGAATTGTTCACATGCTGTTTGAGCCAGCCGCCGAGCGCGCCGCCACAGGACAGTCCCAGCGCCTGCAAGGTGTTGTAGACGCCCAATGCTGCACCTTTGGCTGCAGGCGGGGCAATGCGCGACACCAGCGAAGGTTGCGCTGCTTCCAGGATATTGAAGGCGACAAAGAACAGGAACAGCAGCGCCACCAGCATCCACAGATGCGCCAGCGGATGCGACAGCACCGCCCAGAAGCCCAGTTGCACCAACAGCATCAGGCTGATGGCCGCGACGAAGACCGGCTTCATGCGGCCATATTTCTCGGCCACGATGATGGGCGGCAGCATCAGGAAAAAGGAGGCCAGCACCACCGGCAGGTAGATCTTCCAATGTTCCCCCAAGGGCAGGCCGGCCATCTGCACCAGCGCCGCCGGCACCACCATGAACATGGCAACCTGGGTCAGGTGCAGCGTGAAGACCCCGAAATTGAGGCGCAGCAATTCAGCATGGCGCAGCACCTCGCGCAGCGGTACGCGCTTGGCCTGCACCATGGGTGCAGTCGGCACCACCCACAGCACCACCGCGATGGCGATGAGCGAGAGCACGCCGGTCAGGCCAAAGATGCCGCCCATGCCGACGGACTTGTAGAGCAACGGCGAGGCCACCATCGAGACGGCGAAGGTGACGCCGATGGAGGCGCCCACCATGGCCATGGCCTTGGTGCGGTGTTCTTCCCGGGTGGAATCGGCGATGAAGGCGGTGATGGCCGCCGAAATCGCACCCGAGCCTTGCAGCGCACGGCCGATCAGCAGCCACAGCACATTGTGGGCGCCGGCCGCCACGAAGGAACCCAGCGCGAACAGCAACAGGCCGATGACGATGATGCGCTTGCGGCCATAACGGTCGGAGGCGATGCCGTAGGGGATCTGGCCGCACGCCTGGGCCAGACCGTAGATGCCCAGGGCGATGCCGACCAGGGTGTCGCTGTCGCCGCCGGGCAGGCTGTGCGCGTGCACCGCGAACACCGGCAGGACCAGGAACAGGCCCAGCATCCGCAGGGAAAAAATGGAGGCCAGGGAAACACTGGCGCGCACCTCGGCGCGCGACATGCCGGATTTTTCGGGCAGTGCGGAGGAACTGATGTGGTGGGACATACGTATCGTGGCTGGCGTTGGCGGCTGCCCGGCCTGTCAGGCAAACCGGGCTGGGGCAAAGGCGCTATGGTAACAGGATAGTCCGCCCCATCGTGATGACCGGGGCAACAGCGTGCGGGATCCCCTGCTTCCATGTGCTGCATCAATCTTGCTGGCGATCCTGGGCGGTCGCAACGTGGCAGGAATGACGCGAATCTTCACAAGTTTCCTTACAAACCTGTCATTTAATGCAGGCGTTGTGCCAAAATACAGTATTGCTCATTTTTTCTGCAGTGCACCATAAAAGCCGCCGGCTTCCGAACCAGGAAGACTTCTCAAGGCAACAATCCTCACCAAGAAAAATAAAGCAATCACGCGTAGAGGGGAGAAAACCCGCGCGCAGAGGATGGCGATATGGCTAACGGTTCCGCTCCTGGAATGAGTGGGCCGATGATGGCTGCGTGCTCCTCCTGCTGCGCTCGGGTCTTCGGTTTTTGATGATTGCGCGAGCGGCACTGCCGGCTCGCATCCGTAGATCCAGCATGTTCCTATTCGATTCGCTCACTGAAGACAAGGCGGGCACGACGCTTACTGCCTCGCCGGCACCGGTCCCGGCGGCGACCAGGCGCGCCCTGCCCGAGCGCGCTGCCTGGCTGCTGCTGGTCCTGGCCGGTGCGGCCTGGCTGCTGCCAGGCATCGTCGGCCATGGGCCGTGGAAGCAGGATGAAACCTATTCCTTCGGCATGATCCATCACATGCTGGTCTCCGGCCAGTATCTGGTACCCACCAATGCCGGCCAGCCCTTCATGGAAAAGCCGCCGCTGTATTACTGGACGGCAGTGCTGTTTGCCAAGCTGTTGCATCCGCTGCTGCCGTACCACGATGGGGCGCGCCTGGCCAGCGTGTTCTACAACCTGGTCAGCCTGGTCTTCGTGGCCAGGAATCGCAAGCTGATGTGGCACCAACGCACCCTGATGAGCCTGCCGGT
>NZ_BADI01000530.1:0-8442 GCF_000333555.1 Herbaspirillum sp. B65
GCCCGCGATCGATCCAGGCCTTCAGCGAAGAGGGCAAGGAGAAGTTGTACATCGGCGCGCCAATGACCAGCAGATCAGCCTGCAGCAATTCGTCCAGGCAGGCCTGTCCCAGCGCCAGATCGGCACGCAGGGCCGGATCATCGACCTCGGCGCCGCCGAAGGCCGCCAGATGCGCCGCCGACAGATGCTGGGGAGCGTTGGCCGCCAGGTCGCGGTAGACCACCTCCAGATCAGGGTACAGGCTGCGCAGGCGTGCCACGATATCGGCCGAGAGCTGGCGGCTCACGGAATGGTCACCGAGGATGCTGGCGTCGAGGTGCAGGAGTTTCATGGTCATCAATCCGTATCAATCATTAAAATCATATAAATAATTTACCGACGGCAGCAACCGTGCGCGCCGATTCAGGGCTGATTCAGGGCTTGGGCGCGTCAATTGCCACCGGCTTGAGCGCCCCTTCCTTGGAAAACGGCAATACCAGCCCAGGCGAGGTCACCAGTACCGTGGTCAAGGCTTGTGGCGAACTCCACACCACCTGCCAGTTCACGCCATCATCCCGGCTCTGCAGCAGCTTGCCTTCCAGCGAAGAGGCGGTCAGTAACCCCGGCGTGGCCTGTAGCGTGGTAATGGAACCGCTGGTGGGAATGCTCACGGTCTGCCAGTTGGCGCCGGCATCGGTACTGCGCAAGAGCTTGCCGCCCAGGCCGGCCACGATCAGCGTGCCCGAAGGCTGGGCCAGTACCCCGCTCCATAGCGAAGCCTTGCTGCCGGTAGCCAGGACGTCCCAATGCTGACCGGCGTCGGCGGAGTGATACAGCGTGCCCTGCTCGGCCGCCAGGTAGATCGCCTCACCCTGACCGGGGAACAGGTGCAACAGGTTCAGGTCGTTGCGCTTGCTGCCGGCCGCCATCGGCAGATGCAGGGTAGTCCAGGTCTTGCCGCCATCCGCGGTCTGCAACAGCAGCGACCACAGGCCGGCAGCCCAGCCGTGCTGGCTGTCGCGGAAGTAGACGGTAAACAGCGGCTGGTCCACGTCGGTGGCGCTGCGCTGCAATTGCCAGGTCTCGCCACCGTCCGCGGTATGGATCACCACGCCACCATGCCCGACCGCCCAGCCCTGCTTGTCATCGCTGAAGCTGACCGCAGTCAAGGTGAAATCCACCGGTACCTGGCGCGCCTGGCGCCAGTGCTGGCCGCCATCGTCAGAGAGGATCACCAGGCCGCGCGCACCCACTGCCACCACGCGTTCGCCAGCCTGGGCTGCGGCCAGCATCATGCTGCGCTGGGCCTGGGCATCGGCCACGGCAGCCTGGATCGGTACCGGCTCCATGCCCTGGGCTGCGGCCTGGTTGGACAGCAGCGCAGCACACACCAGCATTCCCAGCGGCAGCAGTTTTCGTAGTTTCTTGACTGTCTTCATCACATCCAATGTCTTGTGCATCACCGATTCTCCCGCGCCTTCAATGGCTCATCATGCTGTTGACCTTGATCTTGCCCTTGCGCGGGAACATGCGTTCCAGCACCACGGCAAAGGCCGGCAAGGCAGTCATGGCCATGATCAGGTTGACGATGAACATGAAGGCCAGCAACTTGCCCATGTCAGCCTGGAACTTCAATTGCGAGAAGGACCAGGTGGCCACGCCGATGGCCAGCGTGATGGCGGTGAAGATGGTGGCCACCCCGATTTCCTGGATCGACTTTTCCAGCGCCACGTCGATCGCTTCGCCAGCGGCCAGGTGCATCTGCAGACGGCTGTAGATGTAGAACGCATAGTCCACGCCAATGCCCACGGCCAGCACCATCACCGGCAAGGTGGCCACCGTCAGCCCGATCTGCAACTGCTTCATGAAGGCATAACCGATGAAGGTCGCCACCGTCAGCGGCAGACAGCAGGCCACCACGGCGCGCAGGTCGCGATAGACCGCAAACACCAGCACGATGATGGCGGCATAGACATAGAGCATCATGGGCAGCTCCGACTTTTCCACCTCCTCGTTGACCGCGGCAATCACGCCGGCATTGCCCGCGGCCAGACGGATGGTCAGGCCCGGCAAGGGATGCGCGGCGCGGTACTGCTTGACTGCGGCGATCACGCCATTGATGGTGGAGGCCTTGTGGTCGGTCAGGTAGAGGTGGGTGGCCAACATGCTGCAATCCTTGGACAGGAAGCCACGCACGCGTCCGATCTCCACTGCCAGCGCAGCATAGTTGGCCGGGTCCAGCGGCACCGAGTACATGCTGGGATTGCCCTCGTTATAGCCTTCGTTATAGATCTTCATCTGCTGCGCAAACGAGCTCACCGACATCACGCCCGGCACCTCGGCCATGGCCGCATCGAACTGGTCCTGGTAGCGCCCGAAGGCCACCTTGTCGCAGGAATTCTCGGGCGTGGCCAGGATCACCGAGAGCCAATCCAGTCCGGTGTCATAGTTGTCCGAGATCGACTTGGCATCCAGGTTGTAGCGCGAATCGGCGCGCAACTCCGGAGCGCCGGCCTGGAGCGTACCGACCAGGCGGTCGCTGCTGTACCACACCGAGGCGCCGAACAGGACCAGCGTCACCAGCACGATCATCCTGGCATTGCGCGGATGGGCGGCGCGGGCGAATACCTGCAGCCAGCGCGCACGCTGTTGCTGGGCGCGCATGGCGGCATCGGCATAGCGCTTGCCTACCTTCAGCAAGGAGGCGGCCAGCGGCAACATGAAGAGATTGGTAATGATCTTGTAGCCCACGCCGATGGAGGCCGTAATGGCGAGCTCCTTGACCATGGGAATCGGAATGAGCGTGAGCGTAATGAAGGAAACGAACGCCGTCACCAGTGCCAGCACGCCCGGCACCAGCAGGCCGCGGAAGCTGGCGCGGGCGGCCTCTTCACAGCCCATGCCGGCGGCGATGCCGCGCACGATGTAGTTGATCTGCTGCACGCCGTGCGACACCCCGATGGCAAACACCAGGAACGGCACCAGCACCGCTAGCGGGTCCAGTCCATAACCCAACAGGTGCAGGGTACCGAACTGCCACACCAGCGACACCAGCGAACAGACGATGGGCAAGATGGTAAAGGGCAGCGAGCGGCAATACCAGTACACCGCCAGCGCCGTCAGCAGCAAGGCCATGGCACAGAACTTGAGCACGCCCTGGGCGCCATCGGCGACATCGCCGATCTGCTTGGCAAAGCCGATGATCTGCACCTCGAAGTCGGCGTTCTCGTACTTGGCGCGCAAGTCATTCAAGAGCTTGTTGTAGGCCAGGTAATCGACCTTCTTGCCATTGGCATCGAATTCATTGATCTCGGCGATGATCATGGCGCTGTCCTGCTTGCGCGAGACCAGGGTGCCGACGAAGCCGCCATTGTTGGCGCTGTCGCGAATACCGGCGATCACCTCCGGCGTCAGGTTTTCCGGCGTGACGGTACCGGCGATGACCGGGTCGGCGCGAAAGCCTTCTTCGGTGATTTCGTTGACGAAGGTATTGGGTGTCCACAAGGATTGCACGCCCAGGCGGTTGATGTTGGGCAGGAACATGACAGCCTGGGTCATGGCGTTCAGGCGCGTCAAGCCGTCCTTGGTCCAGATGCTGCCATGGCGGGCGCGCAGCACGATGTTCAAGCGATTGGCCCCGAATAGTTCGTCACGGTACTGATGCAGCGTGGCGACATATTCGTGGTCGGAGGGAATCTGTTTCTCGAAGCCGGCGTCCATGCGCAACTGCAGCGAGAACACCGCCATGAGCGCAGTGAAGGCCAGCAGTGCCAGCAGGATGGCGACCCGCGCGCGAAACGCCAGCGCCTCCAGGCGCGCCAGGCTGAAAAAGCCGTTGAGAAAACGCATAGTGATCCTAGTCCAGCAGGAAAGACGTAACACGACCGGAACGGACTACGCCCGCAAGGGCGCAGTCCGACCGGGATCAGAAGTTATAGGTGGCGGTAGCACCCACGAAATTGCGACCGCGCAAGGGTTGGTCGAAGATCGTATCGCCGCCCCAGAACATGGCGTAGTTGAGCGAGAACTGCCACTTGGCTGGATTCTGGATGAAGCTGACGATGAAGTTGGCCGACTTGGCCCCCTGCATGAAGGTGCCCGCGAAGTTGGGGGTGCGTCCGTGCAAGGCCTGGAAGTAGAACACCTCCGGCACCACCTGCCAGCCCGGAATCAGAGAGCCGTCATAGACCCAGCTGAAGTCCAGGTTGTAGCCATAGGACAGTGCAGTGCCGACGCTGGGCGGCGTACCGGCACCGGTGGCAAGGGCGTTGGCGGTGGTGTCGTAACCCCAGCCCCAGTTGCCGGCGGCCACCGGGATGCCCTGGTAGGAACGCTTCATGTTGGGATAGTAGATCGCCACCGCTTCGGCCATCAGCGTGGCCGTATCGGCCCCGCCCAGCGCCTTCAAGATGGTCGGGTTGTCGCTGGGCGTCATGCTCAACAAGCCCGTGACGGCCCACTGGTACTTGGCCGTCTCGACATAGCAATTGCCGTTGGCCAGGCAACCCGTGCCATTGGTGGTGGGACTATTGCCCGCCATGGAGGTGTTGAGTGTGATCGGATCCTTGGGACGATAGGACAATTCGGTACCGACCGCCCAGTTGCCCACCGGGAAGTTCATGCTGGCACCGATCATCTTGCGGTCTTGCAGGTAGGAATAACCAAAGCCCGAGAGCGAACTGGTCGAGGTCGACATCACCGGCGACTTGTCGTGATAGTTCATCAGGTACAGGCCGAAGTTCATCTCGGTGTCCTTCGGGCTATAGCGCAGCGCCACCCCATACTGGCCGCTGGAACGCGGCGTACTGGTGGTGGGCAAGCCCAGTTCCGGCGCACCATTGCCAATGGTGCCAATCGACCAGTAGCTGCCTACCGGCGGGAAGTAGTTGCGCTGCCAGCCCTGCTGCACATAGGTCTCGATACTGAAGCCATTGCCCAGGCCGGTGGCGAAGTTGACCATCGGCGCCGGCAGCACTGCTTCCTTCATCTGCGTACCCGGTTGCGACAAGCGCATCAGGTCAAAGGCGTTGGTCTGGTTGATACCACCGGGAATGAACAGACTCTCACCCCAGTTGACCACCTGGTTACCGACGCGCAGGCGAGCCCGCTGGTCACCGATGGAAAACTCCTTGCTCACCCACAGGTCCAGCAGGCGGGTCTTGTTGCGCAACTGGCCGGCCGCATTGCCAGGGAAGGAACTACCACCACCAGCGCTGACATAGCCGGTCGCGCTATCGGCAGAAAAATCACGCAACCAGCTCACGCGGCCGAAAAACTTGACGTCCGAGGGCATCTTCAACATCAGCTCGTGCGTGCCCTTGATGTAGGTGGTAAAGGCACTGCCCCGGTCGTAGTTCAGGTTGCCTTGGTCGTTGTACTGCGACAGCGAATCGGCACAGCCGGCCGGCGCGCCGGCACCGCTGGGCGCGGCCGGCTGGCCGCCGTTGAGGCTGCCGATGATGCCGCCACACACCGGCTTGCTGGCGCGGATACCGACGCCCACCGTGACGGTGGAGTCGAAGTTGCCCGAGACCGTCTCCCCCTCGAAAGTAAAGGCCTGGGCGTTGCCCGCATATAGGCAGGCGCCCATCAGCGGCAACACAATCGGCACCAGCCGTGGCAGCGACGAACCGGCCCCGCGCGACTTCTTACGCATTTGCATCTTCATGGTGTTCCCTTCCCGTAAGGTCATTTCAAGAGCGCTGCGCTGGACTCAGCGGTCGCTGATGGCGCGCAGGTTGTCGGCGCTGTAGAAGTTGTCACGCAGACGTGGATTGTCCTTGACCTCGGTTTCCCAGTGGATGTCCTTGCCGGTGCCGGCCGAGTGCGAATCCATCAGGTAACGACCTTCGGCCAGGTTGTACTGGGCAAAGCCGGAGAGGTCACAGGCGCCGGTCTCATAGACCGGGATGATGTAGCCCTCGCGGTGTTTCCACAGCTTGTTCTGGGCATCGTAGTCATCGGCCAGTACCAGGTTCCAGCTATCCTCATCGACATAGAAGGTGCGCTTGGGCGCCAGGTGGCGCACGCCCGGCTTGACCGTGGCTTCCACCACCCAGACCCGGTGCAGTTCATAGCGGCGCGCATTCTCGGCCACGAAGTCAGGCTTGGCGATGTCGTCGAAATTGGCCTTGAAGTTGTTGGCCCCGAAACTGTTGTAGGCGATATAGATTTCTTTTTTTCCGACCAGCTTCCAGTCGAAGCGGTCCAGCGTCCCGTTGAAGACGGTCGGCTCATCCATGGTGTACTGGTTTTCCATGCCGATCTGCGGGGCATCGTAGGCATAGGAAGGCATACGGCGCACGCGGCGCTGGCCAGGGAAATAGTAGAAGGTCTCGGCACCGGGACGGTTCAGATAGGTGGTCACCGTCAGGGCTTGACCGGCCAGCGCGGTGGGCGAGGAATAAGCCACGTAGGTGTAGAACTCGACGCCACCCAAGGTCGAGAGCTTGGTGCTGCCCTTGACGTTGGACGGATAGAACAGCGTCAACTGCTGGCTGGCCTTGATCCATTCATTGCTACCCTTGCGCGGCGAGACCGCCGTGATGGTGTTGGGGAAGTCCACGCCCACACCGCGATAGCGCATCTTGCTGTTGTACATCACTTCCAGGCCGGTCTTGGGCAACGGGAAGGGAATGCCCGGCACATCGGCTTCGGCCAGGCTCCAGCCGTCGGCGCCGATCTTGCCATCGGCCACGTTCTTCTTGGTGTTCTCGACCACGAAGTCGGGCGCGGCACAGTAACGGTGGCTGGGATAGATATCCATCTTGTAGCCCTTGACCTGCTTGATCAGGGCCACCTGTCCTGGCGTCAGATGATCGGCATACTTGTCCACGTTGGACGCATCGATGACCTCGGTGGGCTTTTCATCCTTGTACTTGAAATAGTCCTTGCGCAGCTTGCCGTAGGACCAGCCCGGCAATTCCACGTTTTCCGCCTTCCATTCCGGCACACCCTGGCCAGCGGCCTTGTCGCCGCCCAAGGGCGTCAAGGTCGTACCCAGATCTTGCACCGAAGCGGCGTGTGCCAGCGTGGCGCCCACTGCCAGGACCGACAAACCGAGGATCGTTTTCTTCATGACCACTTTCTCCAATTGACTCTAGCCTGTTGCGATTGATGAGAAATCAGGGAAGAAGCCGGACCAGGCCGGCTTCTTGTCTATCTGCTTCAGAGGGAGGCCAGACCGGCGCCGAAGATGTCCAGTCCCTTCAACATCAGCGAGCGCGGAATGGTCAGCGATGGCATCACGCGCATGACGTTGGTGTAGCGGCCGCAAGGAATCATCAGCACGCCATGACCGACCACGTAATCCATGAGCTTGCCCAGCTTTTCACGCGAGATCGGTTCGCGGGTTTCCTGGTTTTCGACCAGTTCGATACCGATCATCAGACCGCGTCCACGGACCTCGCCCACCCACGGGCTGTTGAAGCCGCGGATGCGTTCTTGCGCTTCCAGGCCCAGGGCATGGGCGCGGTTGATCAGGTCCAGGCGCGGGTCTTGCAGGATGCTGATGTTGGTCAGCGCCACTGCGGCCGAGATGGAATTGGCGGCAAAGGTATTGGGTTGCGAACCATCGGGGATCTTGGCAGCCAGGTCCGAACGCATGACCAGACCAGCCATGGGCATGTCGCCACCGATCCCCTTGCCGAAGGTCAGCATGTCGGGCTTCACGCCCGAATGTTCGACCGCCCACATCTTGCCGGTGCGACCGGCGCCGGCCTGCACTTCGTCGACGATGAGCAGTGCGCCGCTGCGGTCACAGGCCTTACGCAAGATCTGCAGGAACTCCGGCGACGGCGGCACATAGCCACCCTCACCCTGGACCGGCTCGACGATCACGGCGGCCACGTCATCGGCCGCGGTGTAGGGCGTGTTGAGCAGGTAATCGACATATTCACCGGCGATCTGCTCGGCGCTCTTGTGGGTGGTGTCGAAGGGGAAGCGGTAGGCGTAGGGATACGGGGCGTGGATCACGCCTCCCATGAAGGGACCGAAACCCTTGCGGTAGGTGGTGCCGGTGGTGAGCGCATTGGAAGCATTCCAGATGCCGTGGTAGCCACCGTGGAAGGCGATGATCTGGTGCCGGCCGGTGACGCGCTTGGCGAACTTGACGGCGGCTTCCAGCGCGTCGCTGCCGCCCTGGGTGAAGAAGGTGATGCAATCACCGCGCAGGCCCTCGGGCATGATCTCGGAAATCTTGGCCGCCAGTTCGGTACGCTTGGAGCTGTTGACTTCCATGGCGTGCATCAGGGTCTCGGATTGCTTGCGGATGGCTTCCACCACCTTGGGATTGCAGCGTCCCACGCTGCTCACGCCCACGCCTGCGGACAGATCGATGAAGGTATTGCCGTCCGGATCCTTGAAGGTCACGCCGAAAGCCTGGTCCATGGCAACGGGCATACGCCCGCCCACACGTGCCATCGATTCGGTGCGCGCCGAACATTCCAGCGCCGCTGCGGTCTT
>NZ_BADI01000529.1:0-2487 GCF_000333555.1 Herbaspirillum sp. B65
AGCGCCGATGATGACGCCGCGCCCCAGCGTGGGATGGCGCTTGGCGCCCTTGGTCAGCGAGGTGCCGCCCAGGGTCACGCCCTGTAGATGGTGGAATCGTCGCCGACGATGGCGGTCTCGCCGATCACCACGCCCATGCCGTGGTCGATGAAGACACGGCGGCCGATGGTGGCGCCGGGGTGGATCTCGATGCCGGTCAGGGTGCGCCCCAGTTGCGAGATGAAGCGGCCCAGCCACTTCAGTTCGGCATTCCAGCAAGCCTGGGCCCAGCGGTGCAGGATCACCGCGTGCAGGCCCGGATAACAGGTCAGCACCTCCCAGCTATTGCGCGCGGCGGGGTCGCGCGCGCGGATGCTGGCGATGTCTTCTCTGAGTCGGCTGAACATGGTGTGTTTCCTGAAACGTTGAAAGAAAAGGGGCTGCAAAAAAAATCGCCGGACACGAAGTCCGGCGATGCTGTCATGCGGGATGACCGGACTTACTTGGGCAAGCGCTGGCGTCGCGCCTCGTACAGACACACACCGGAAGCCACGGATACGTTCAAGCTCTCGACCGAACCGAACATGGGGATGTTGACCAGCACGTCGCAGGTCTCGCGCGTCAGGCGGCGCATCCCCTCCCCTTCGGAACCCATGACCAAGGCGGTGGGGCCGGTGAAGTCACCTTCGTAGAGCCCCTTTTCGGCGTCGTCCGAAGTACCGATGATCCACACGCCACGTTCCTTCAGATCACGCATGGTGCGCGCCAGGTTGGTGACGGTGATATAAGGCACGGTGTCGGAGGCGCCGCTGGAAACCTTCATAGCGGTCGCATTCAGGCCCACGGCGCGGTCCTTGGGGGCGATCACGGCGTGCGCGCCGGCGCCATCGGCCACGCGCAGGCAAGCGCCCAGGTTGTGCGGATCGGTGATGCCATCGAGGATCAGCAGCAGCGGCGGGCCGACCACGGCATCCAGCAATTCATCGAGGGTGCGCGCCAGCGACAGCGCAGCGGCCTTGGCCACCACCCCCTGGTGGCGGCGCGTGCCGACCATGGCGCCCAAGCGCTGGTCGTCGGCCTGGATGATGCGCACATTGGCTTCCTTGGCCGCGTGCAGCAAATCCAGCATCCGGCGGTCGCGGCGTTCGGCATCCACGTAGATCTCTTCCACCGAGGAAGCCTCGTGGCGGGATACGGGAGGTCACGGCATGGAAGCCGAAAATCATTTTGCTCTTCATAGATCCTGCTTGTGTCTTTCGTCTTGCTTGGAGCTGTTGCTCCTCATTCCATCAAACCCGGTCAACCGCTTCAGGTTGGACCGGGGACATGCTCATCGCTTCTTCTTGCCACCCTTGTTGAAACCCTTGGCGGCAGCACGCTTGCGGTCGGCCTCGCCGGCGCGCGCATGAGTGGTGCTGCCGGCCTTGGCCTTGGCGCCGCCCTTGGGCTTGGCCGCTGCCGTGGCCGGCTTGGGTGCCGCGGCCTTCTTGCCGCGCGCGGCCGGCTGGCTGGCAGCGGTCGGCTTGCTGCCGGCAGACTTGCCGCGGGCGGCAGTCTCGGCACGCTTGGCTTCGTTCTTGATCAGGGTGCGGATGCCCGGCTCGTTGACCAGCGACAGGTCGATCTTGCGCGCATCCAGGTCCACTCGGCTGACCTGCACGGTGACGCGGTCGGTCAACTGGTAACGGATGCCGGTGCGCTCGCCGCGCAGCTCGTGGCGCGCTTCGTCGTACTGGAAGTAATCGGCGCCCAGCTCGGTGACGTGCACCAGGCCTTCGATATAGAGCGCATCGAGTTGCACGAAGATACCGAAGGTGGCCACGCCGGAAATGGTGCCGGTGAATTCCTCGCCCAGCTTGTCGCGGATGAAGTAGCACTTCAGCCAGGCTTCCACATCGCGCGAAGCCTCATCGGCACGGCGCTCATTGGCCGAACAGTGCAGGCCCAACGCTTCCCAGATCGCCAGCGCGCTTTCGCCACGCGGCTTCTTGCCGGCGGCCTTGTCGGTGGCACGCTGCAGCGCCTGCGCCTTGCGCGCGGCCGGGGAAATCGAGGTATTGAGCGCGCCGCTGTCGATGCCCTTGGGCTCGTACCGCTTGCCCTGCAGCACGGCCTTGATGGCACGGTGGGTCAGCAGGTCGGGATAACGGCGGATCGGGCTGGTGAAGTGCGCGTAGGATTCGTAGGACAGGCCGAAGTGGCCGATGTTGTCAGGGCTGTAGACGGCCTGCTGCATGGAGCGCAACAGCATGGTCTGGATCAGCACCGCATCCGGGCGCGCCTTGACCTTGGGCATCAGCTCGGCATAGTCGGAGGCACTGGGGGTGTCGCCGCCCCCCAGGTGCAGGCCGACCTGCTTCAAGAAGGTACGCAACTGCGTCAGCTTTTCCTTGGTCGGGCCAGCGTGAATGCGATAGAGCGCCGGATGATCGTGACGCTTCAACAGGTCGGCCGCGCACACGTTGGCGGCCAACATGCATTCCTCGATCAGGCGGTGCGCATCGTTGC
>NZ_BADI01000528.1:0-427 GCF_000333555.1 Herbaspirillum sp. B65
CTGCTGCGGGATTTCCAGCGCCGCCACCCGGGCATCGAGGTGGTGATCGTGGAGGGTACGGACGAGGAGGTTGAGCGCTGGCTCGAATCGGGCACGGTCGACGCCGGCGTGGTGATGAACCCCGCTGCAGATCGCGCGCCGTTGATGCTGGGCAGCGACGGGTGGATGGCGGTGCTCGCGCAGACGCATCCGCTGGGGCGCCGCGCCACCGAAAGCGGGGTGGCCTTGAGCGAGCTGGCGGGCGAACCCTTCATCCTCGCAACAGGGGGTTGTGCGGTGAACGGTCAGCGCCTGATGGCGGACGCTGGTCTACAGCTGAGCGACGTACGGGTGACCGTGCGCGACTGGGCCAGCGCGTGCGTGCTGGCGCGCGAGGGACTGGGCGTCTCGCTGGTGCCGGAATCGACGTTGCCGGACGATCTCCACG
>NZ_BADI01000527.1:0-1253 GCF_000333555.1 Herbaspirillum sp. B65
AAGACGAAGCGCCCCTGGCGGTCGCAACGGCCATCATTCAAGCGGGTGCTGGGCAGATCATCCTCGATGCGGCAGATCGGGCTGATGGCAGCGGTATTGAGGTTGAAGAAGGCCAGGCGCGATTCCAGGCCAATCAGCAGACGCTCAGGATCGGCCGTGAAGGCGAAGCAGCACAGCCGCTCAGGCATGGACCAGCTCCGCGTGGCGCCGCTGTGCGGATCGTGGTTCCACAGTCGCGAGGCATGGATATCGGTCCAGAAGAGCGATTGCGAACGCTCACACCACAACACACCTTCACCCAGTTCATGATGTCCATCGACCAGCAATTGCGCATTCATCGGGGTTCCGCCTGCAAATCAAGTAAATGAGATAAACGATATAAATCTTTTTCGCGACGCATTGATGCGCCGTCGTAACGACAAAAAAGGGTGGGCTTGCGCCCACCCTCAACTACATCAAGACCACCTCAGGAAGGATTACAGATACTACTGATCGTTACATCAGAACGAGTGGGCGATACCGAAGTAGCCGCCGTTCTGCTTCAGGCCGGAAACGCCGTTGTCTGCGCCATTTTCCAGGACGTGGCCAGAGCCAGTGCCGTTGCGGACAGTGCCGATGTCAACATACAGCAAGGTGCGCTTGGACAGGAAGTAGTTGATACCCGCCATGTACAGGTTGGCCGTACCACCGCCGTTGCCCACACCAGCCGGCGTGACCGAGGCGTTGTTGGCATTGACGTGGAACCATGCACCCACCAGTTGCAGTTGCGGGGTCACGTCGTAGTTTGCACCCAGCCAGTAGTGGTTGGCGCGGTCCGGCGCACCCGGATTGGCATTCGGAGCGCGCAGGTTTTCGTAACCGACGAACATCTTCAGCTTGTCGAACTTGTAGGTACCACCCAGGATCAGCTCCTTCGAGTGCTTCCACAGGTCGTTGTAGTTACCGTTGGCGTCACGCACCACGTCATAGATGGCGCGCAGTTCCAGGCCGTTCTTCTGGTAAGCCAGCGAGATGCCGTCCTTGCGACCGTCGCTGGTACCAGCGTTAGGTACGCCACCATTGAACGAACCCGGCTTTTCGCCCAGGCTGGTCTGCAGGTTGGCAGTAAACCCGCCCATGTCGGGGCTGTTGTACTCGATGATGTTGCTGGCGCCCGGCCAGTTACGACCATTGACCAGGGTGGCAGTACCGATGGCCTGTTGGCCGGTCGGGTCCAGGAACCAGATATCGTTGTTGATGAACAGGTTCTTACC
>NZ_BADI01000526.1:0-8768 GCF_000333555.1 Herbaspirillum sp. B65
GGACTGCCAGTGATGTGGTGTTGTACAGCTATTACGCACGCACCTGTGACCCGGCGGTGGATTACCTGCAGAAGTTCAGCAAGATGAACAATGAAGAGATCGTGAAGTACATGCTGCATGTAGCCTTCAACGGCTTTACGCGCTAGGGTTCAGGCCAGCGCGTAGCAGCGCGCCGCGGTCGCTCCCCATACCTGCTCCTGTTCCGGTTCCGACAGCCGCGTGGTGCTCCACTCCCGCACCACGCCCGCCACGGTGGCATAGGACGCCGCCAGCAGGCACACCGGCCAGTCCGAGCCGAACATGAGGCGCTCTGGACCGAAGGCTTCCAGGGCGGTATCCAGGCACAACACGATGTTGTCGTAATCCTTCTTGCGCAGACCGCGCAGCCAGTCGGCCTCGGTGACCAGGCCCGAGAGCTTGCAGGCCACGTGCGGCATGGCCGCCAGCGCGCGCAACTGGCGCTTCCATGCATTGAACACCGCCTCGCCGCGCCCGAACTCGGCCAGGGCCGGCTTGCCCAGGTGGTCCAGCACCAGCCAGTGGCGGTCATGGCGGGCGCAGAAGGCCTGCACTTCCGGCATCTGCCGGGCATAGATCAAGACGTCATAGACCAGCCCCTGCTGTTGCAGCCACTTGATGCCGGCATTGAAGGCCGGCGCCTCGATGAAGGCGGTGACATCGGCTTCATCCTGGACCTGGTGACGAAAGCCCAGCAGCTTGTCGCGTCCCCACTGCGCCACGTTGGCGGCCAGGTGCGGCGAGGACAGGTCTTCCCATCCCACCACCCCGGCAATGCGCCGGTCACCGCGCGCCAGGTCCAGCAAGAAACCGGTCTCTTCGCGCCCGGCGCGTGCCTGCACGGCAATCGAAGCGTGCAGGCCTTCGGCGGCCAGCAAGGGATGCAACTGCCCCGGCAAACGATCGCAGGCCAGCAGTTCCATGCCCTGGCCTATCCAGGGATAATCCTCGGCGCGATAGCGCCAGAAATGCTGGTGGGCGTCGATGCGAAGGGGCTTCATGATGCGGTCTCTGGGGGGAATGTAAGGAGGGAGGCGTTACCGGAATTGCTTAGTTTTTTCGGGACAAAAACTTAGAAACCGGAACCGGAAAACTTAGACTCAGGCGCCGTCCGGCGACGCCCACGGTTTCCCGCAGCCAGGGCTGGGGAAACCGTCATGCAGCATCAGTCGTAGAGCACGGCGGCGATCTTGGGATCGTCGATGTTGCTCTTGTCGTACCAGTAGAAACCAGTATCGATGACCTTGGGCAACTTCTCGCCCTTGATCGCCTTGACCGCCGCTTCCACGGTCTTGTAACCGATGCCCACCGGGTTCTGGGTGATGGCGCCGGCCATCACGCCTTCGCGGATGGCATCCTTCTGTTGCTTGCCGGAGTCATAGCCGATGATGATGATCTTGCGCTTCATTTCCTTGACGCCATTGACCACGCCGATGGCCGAGCCTTCATTGGTACCGAAGATGCCCTTGATCTTGGGATAGGCTTGCAGGATGGACTTGGTCACCTCGGTGGACTTCAACTGGTCGCCGGCGCCGTATTGGACGCTGACCACCTTGATCTTCGGATAGTTGGCCTTGATGCGTTCCAGGAAGCCATCGCGACGGTCCACGCCAGTGCGGCTGGTCTGGTCGTGGGCGACCACGGCGACTTCACCTTCCTTGCCGATCAGCTCGGCCATCTTGTCGGCCGCCAGGGCGGCAGCGGCGCGGTTGTCGGTGGTGGCGGTGGTGACCGGGATGTCGCTATCGACGCCCGAGTCGAAGGCCACCACCGGAATCTTGGCGGCTTGCGCCTTCTTCAGCAGCGGAATGGCGGCCTTGCTGTCCAGGGCGGCAAAGCCGATGGCCTGCGGCTTCTTGGCCAGGGCGGCGGAGAGCATGTCGATCTGCTTGTCGACCATGGCTTCGGTTTCCGGGCCTTCGAAGCTGACCTTCACTTTCAGATCCTTTCCGGCCTGGTCGGCGCCGGCTTTGACGGCTTGCCAGAACTGGTGCTGGAAGCCCTTGGAAATCAGCGGCACATACACTTCCTGCGCCTGTACGGCCGAAGTGCCGACTGCGAAGCTCAGACCCAGGGCTGCGGCCAGTAACTTGTTCTTGAACACGGTAAGTCTCCTTTTGTTTTCGATGATGGAGTGCCGCAGTGGCGTCTGCGGCGGGGCTTGCATTGCGACGAAAAAACCAATACCAAGCAGGCGATACGCCATCAGGCGCGGCGACGGCGGCGCAGGATGTCCAGGTACACCGCCAGGATGATGATCACGCCGGTGACTACGGTCTGCCATTCCTGGGCCACCGACATGATACGCAAACCATTGACCAGCACGCTCATGATGAAGGCGCCGATGATGGTACCGAGGATGGTGCCAGTGCCACCCGAGAGCGAGGTGCCACCGATGACCACTGCGGCAATCGCGTCCAGTTCATAGCCCTGACCCAGCGCCGGCTGCGCCGAATTCAGGCGAGACGCGATGATCAGGCCGGCGATGCCGCAGATGGCGCCGGAGAAGGTATAGACCGCCACCTTCCAGAAATCCACCTTCACGCCCGACAGGCGCAGCGCTTCTTCGTTGCTGCCCAGGGCGAAGGTATAGCGGCCGAAGACAGTCTTGTTGAGGATGATGGAAGCGCCGATGGCCACCAGGAACAGGATCAGCACCGCATTGGGAATCGGCAGCGAGGGGATCAGGTCGCCGATCAGGGAATCCTGGGCGATGGCTGAGAAGCCCTCGGTATCGTTGAAGTAGATCGGGCGGGTGCCGGAGATCACCAGCGACAGGCCCTTCAACAGCATCATCATGCCCAGCGTGGCGATGAAGGGCGGCACCTTGAGCTTGGCAATGACCATGCCCGAGACCCAGCCCGAGAACGCACCGAAGAAGATGGCCGCAGCAATGCCCAGCGGCAGCGGCATCCCCCAGTTGGTCAGCACCACCCCGGCCATGACGGCGCAGAAGGTCATCATGGTGCCCACCGACAGATCGATGCCGGAGGTGATGATGACGTAGGTGCAGGCGATGGCCAGCACGCCATTGACGGCGGTCGATTGCAGGATGCTGACCAGGTTGTCGACCTCCATGAAGTTAGGCGAGGCGAAGCTGAAGAACACGATCAGCAGCAACAGGCTGGCAAAGGCCAGCAGCTTCTGGCGCGCGGCCGGGTTGAACAGGCGGGCGCGCAGGCCCGTGGGGGAAGCGGGATTGACCATGGTGGATGCGGGCGAGGCGGAGTGGATATGGTTTGCCATGATGGGTCTTGTCTCTCTTGGTAGGTCGCGCTGGGGGTGGCCTGTGGTGGCCTTCAGGCCACGGCCGACTCACGTTGCGTGGCCAGTTGCATGATGTTTTCCTGGGTGGCGTCGGCGCGGGCCAGTTCACCGGTCACGCGCCCTTCGCACATGACCAGGATGCGATGACTCATGCGCAGCACCTCGGGCAACTCCGACGAAATCATCACGATCGCCTTGCCCTGTTCGGCCAGGGCGTCGAGCAACTTATAGATCTCGCTCTTGGCGCCGATGTCGATGCCACGCGTGGGTTCATCGAAGAACAGGATGTCGCAGTCGCGCAGCAGCCACTTGGCAATCACGATCTTTTGCTGGTTGCCCCCCGACAGCAGCCTTGCCTGCTGTTCCACCGAAGGCGTCTTGATGGCCAGTTGCCGCACGTAAGCCTGGGCCACTTCGCGCATGGCGCGCTGGTCCATGAAACCGGCGCGGGTGAAACGCCCCATGCTGGAGAGCGCGATATTAGCCTGCACATCCATGCCCACGGCCAGCCCGAAGTGCTTGCGGTCTTCCGAGAGGTAGCCGATGCCATGCGCCACCGCATCGGCCGGCTGGCGGATCATCGCCTTGCCGCCATGGATGAAGATCTCGCCCGAGTCCAGCGGATCGGCGCCGAAGATGGCACGCGCCACTTCGGTGCGGCCCGCGCCCATGAGACCGGCGAAACCGAGGATCTCTCCGCGGCGCAACTGGAAGCTGACATCGCGGATGGCGCGACCACGGTTCAGGCCACGCACCTCCAGCACCACTTCGTTGCGGGAGGTATCGGGCGGGGTCCGCTGCTCGCCATCCAGGGCCCGGCCCACCATCATGGAAATGATGGTGTCCATGGAGGTGCCTTGCATGGGAACGGTGGCGATGTACTTGCCATCGCGCATGACGCTGACGCGATCAGCGATCTGGCGCAGCTCATCCATCTTGTGCGAGATGTAGACGATGCCCACGCCCTGCGCCTGCAGGTCGCGGATGATGCGAAACAGCTCGGCGATCTCGGCGTTATTGAGCGCGGCGGTGGGTTCATCCATGATCAGCACGCGCGAATCGAAGGACAAGGCCTTGGCGATTTCCACCATCTGCTGGCGCGCCACGGTCAGCTCGCCCACCGGAGTGCGCGGGTCCATGTCCAGGCGCATACGCTCGAAGATGGCGGCGGCCTGGCGGTTCAACTGGTCTTCGTCGATGATCAGGCCAAAGCCCTTGCGCGGCTCGCGGCCGATGAAGATGTTTTGCGCGGCGGACAGGTGGTTCATCAGGTTCAGTTCCTGATGGATGATGCCGATGCCCAGCGCCTGGGCCTGGCGCGGCTCGCCGATCTCCACCGGCTTGCCATCGAGCAGGATGTCGCCGCTGTCGCGCTGGTAGACCCCGGACAGGATCTTCATCAAGGTCGATTTGCCGGCACCGTTCTCGCCCATCAGGGCGTGTACCTCACCGGCGGCCAGCTCGAACTGGCAATTGTCCAACGCCAGCACGCCGGGAAAGCGCTTGCTGACGTTGCGCAGCGCAATCAGCGGGGGGGCTGACGCGGCTGCCTTGGCTTGTGTCTCTTGGTCTTGTTGCATACTCACCTCGGATGCGGATGCATTGCCGGCCTATAGCCCGGAGGTCCATATGGCCATCGTGTGCGCGACTCTGCGGTCGCTGCATGACTACCTTGCTGCTTTTATTGCCTGCTTTTATTGCCTGCTTTCCCTGCTTGCTTGCCGCTCACCGGCCACTGTACAGCCTGGCGAAAAACTTAGAAAGCGGTTCACAAAAACTTATTTTCTGTTGCTTGAAAACTTAATCTTTCTGCGCTGACAGATCGAAGATGCGCGTCATCGGCACCCACTTCTGCCCGGCCGGGGTCCACGGTGTAGCCGCCTGGAAACGCCACATCAGGGCTTCCCATTCGCAGACGCGGGGATCGCTCTCGCTCGCCGCTGCCATCGCTGCGGCATCGTAGAGGGCGTCATCGGTCTGCATCACCATCATCATGCGCGTGCCCAGGCGGTAAATTTCCATCTCGAGCACGCCATGCCGTCGCAGATGC
The DNA here is from genome assembly GCF_000333555.1 of Herbaspirillum sp. B65. Classification (NCBI taxonomy): domain Bacteria; kingdom Pseudomonadati; phylum Pseudomonadota; class Betaproteobacteria; order Burkholderiales; family Oxalobacteraceae; genus Herbaspirillum; species Herbaspirillum sp. B65. The sequence goes on from NZ_BADI01000526.1 coordinate 5,336, forward strand.
TGGGCAATCTCGGGCCAGATGCGCTGGTGGTACTGCTCATACTCGGCGATCAAGGCGGGATCGTCCTTCAGGTCCAGGGCCAGCACGGTACGCATGATGGCCTCAGGTCAGGGCGCGGTCGAGATGGGTATAGCCCCCATCGACGAACACCCATTGCCCGGTGGTATGCGAGGAGCGCCCCGAGAGCAGGAACACCGCCATGTCGGCCATTTCCTCGGAGGTGGTGAAACGCTTGCCCAGCGGAATCTTGCTGGTGATGGCGTCGAGCTTTTCCTGGGGATGCTCGAAGGTGGCGATCCATTTTTCGTAGAGCGGCGTCATCACCTCGGCCGGGATCAGCGCATTGACGCGCACGCCATCGTCGCGCAAGGCCGCCGCCCATTCGCGGGTCAGCGACAGTTGCGCGCCCTTGGAGGCGCAATAGCCGCTGGTATTGCCTTGGCCGGTGAGTGCGGTCTTGGAAGAGACATTGAGGATGGCGCCGCGTGCAGCCTTCAGGTGCGGCACGCAGTAATGCGCCATCACGTAGTAATGGATCAGGTTGCGTTCCAGCGAGGCGACGAATTCATCGCGCCCGGCGTCCAGGCCGACGCTGTCGTTGACGCCGGCATTGTTGACCAGGCCATCCAGACGATCGAAGCGCGCCACAGTCTGCGCCACGGCCTCGCCGCAACGGGCCGCATCCTGCAATTCCAGCTGGAACAACGCTGCGCGCGGCTGCAGGGCGGTCAGGCGCGACCAGAACTGCGGCTCCGGTTCGCTGCGGGCAAACACCACGGGAATGGCGCCTTCTGCGGCCAGTTGCATACTGATCGCGCCGCCGATGCCGGAGGCACCGCCGGTGACGATGACCACCTTCTCTTGCAGGTTCAGATCCACTTCAGTCTCCGTTTTTGTTCATCTTTTCGTGGGGGAATGCAGCCTAGCCCCGGAATCTGTACTGTTCCAGTGAAGCCGGCTTCATTTCGATCGAGAACCCCGGCAGGCTGGGCGGCATATAGGCTGCATTGCGGATCACGCAGGGGTCCACGAAATGCTCGTGCAGGTGATCCACGTACTCGGTCACACGCCCTTCCTTGCTGCCGGAGATGCACAGGTAGTCGATCATCGACAGGTGCTGGACATATTCGCACAGGCCCACGCCACCCGCGTGCGGGCAGACCACCTTGCCATACTTGGCAGCCATGAGCATGACGGCCAGGATTTCATTGACGCCACCCAGGCGGCAGGAATCGATCTGCACCACGTCGATGGCATCACGCATGATGAATTGCTTGAACAGGACACGGTTCTGGCACATCTCGCCGGTGGCCACCTTGACCGCACCGATGCCGGCGCGAATCTTGCGGTGGCCTTCGACATCATCCGGGCAGGTCGGCTCTTCGATGAACCAAGGCTGGGCGAAGGCGAGCTGATTGACCCAGGCGATGGCCTGGTCCACTTCCCACACCTGATTGGCATCGATCATCAGGCTTCGGTCCGGCCCCAACACTTCGCGGGCGATGCGCACGCGGCGCTTGTCGTCTTCCAGGTCACGGCCGACCTTGAGCTTGACGTGATTGAAGCCCTGGTCGATGGCTTGCTGACACAGGCGGCGCAGCTTGGCATCGTCATAGCCCAGCCAGCCAGCCGAGGTGGTGTAGCAGGGATAGCCCTCCTGCGCCAGGATGCGCAGGCGCTCGGCCTTGCCGGCCTCCTTTTCGCGCAGCAGCGCCAGCGCTTCCTCGGGGGTGATGCAATCGGTGATGTAGCGGAAATCGATGGTGCGGACCAGTTCCTCCGGCGACATGTCGGCCACCAGCTTCCAGACCGGCTTGCCTTGCGCCTTGGCCCACAGGTCCCAGGCGGCATTGACCACGGCGCCGGTGGCCAGGTGGATGGCGCCCTTGTCCGGGCCGATCCAGCGCAACTGGCTGTCGGAAGTGACGTGGCGCCAGAAGCGGCCCATGTCGGCGGCGATCCATTCCAGCTCCAGGCCCACCACCAGATGCTCCATGGCGCGGATGGCGGCACAGCAGATCTCATTGCCACGACCGATGGTGAAGGTCAGGCCGTGGCCCTTGAGTTGTTCATTGTCGGTATCGAGGATGACATAGGCGGCGGAGTAATCCGGGTCCGGATTCATCGCATCCGAACCGTCCAGCGATTGCGAAGTGGGGAAGCGCACGTCCAGCACGCGCAGGGCAGTAATCTTGGTCATCGGTCTCTAGCGTGGATGCCGCTGCGGCCGGGGCGGTGCCACTGGCACTGCCGCACATTGCCGGTGCTCGGCGGGACAGTCCGTGGCGACAGACTATCCAGGGTGATCGTCTCCGGGGCCTGGGCCCCTCTTTTGGTTTTTACTCACAAATAAAATTTAATTTCATCTGTGAGAGCCAGAGCATAACCTTGATTATCCTCTTCATGGAGCGCCAGACCGATGAAGTTTCCGACAGAATTGATATCAATTTCGAGATGACGTTTCGACATGCTCCGGCAATACATGAAAAATAATTTTACAGATAAAATCCCGAAATAAGCGAAATCCCCTACAATCCGGCCCCAAGACCAGCTACAGCACGCCAGGCCGCCATGCCCAGAACCCGGAAAATCAATCCCGCCGACGCCCCCGCCCTCCAGACTGCTGCCGAGCATGAAGATGAGCAAGGCGGCGGCAAGACGCGCTATGCCGCCCCGGCGCTGGACAAGGGCCTGGACATCCTGGAGCTGTTGAGCCGCTCCGAGCAGATGCTGACCCTCAATCAGATCTCCCGCCAACTGGGGCGCAGCGTCAACGAAATCTTCCGCATGGTGGTCACGCTGGAGCAGCGCGGCTACCTGATCGCCGACAACGATCACTACCGGCTTTCGCTCAAGCTCTTCGAACTGGCCCATCATCACCAGCCGATCCGCTCGTTGGTCAGCACCGCCCTGCCGCACATGCGTGAACTGGCCCAGCGCTCGATGCAATCGACCCACCTGACGGTCTATGAAGCCGGGCGCGTGATCGTGGTGGCGCAGGTGGACAGCCCCGAACGCTGGGCTTTCGGGCTCAAGGTGGGGGCATTGGTGAGCCTGACCGATACCGCCTCGGGCCACGTGCTGCTGGCCTTCCGCGATGAAGCCGAGCGCGCCAGTATGCTGGCGGCTCACGTGCGCATGGATGGCGAACAGGAAATCGAGACGGCGCAACTGATGCGCCAGATCGAGGAGACGCGCAAGCGGGGGCACTCACGCATGGAAAGCCGGCAGATCCGCGGCGTGATCAACCTGTCCTATCCGGTGATGGGCGCCAACAATCGCATGTTGGCGGCCTTGAACGTGCCCTATATCGAACGCATCGACAAGAAGGTCAATCCCAGCCTGGATGAGGTCCAGGGCATCGTGCAGGAAGTCTCGGCGCGCCTGTCGCGGCTGATGGGGGATTCCAGCTTCGGATCCTGATGTGTGGATC
>NZ_BADI01000525.1:0-18241 GCF_000333555.1 Herbaspirillum sp. B65
GTACCCGGCGAATGGCCCGACACCACCAGCAGCACCGCCAGCAAGGCCACCCGCACGTCGGTGCGCCCCAGCAGCTCGGACAGTACCTTGAGGCTGGGATGATCCTTGGGAGGCAGCCTGGGAATGGCCACCCACTGGATCGCGATGGCCGCCAGGCTGACCACGCCGGCGGCCACAAAGGCGCTGCGCCACCCCCATAGATTGCCCATGTAGGCGCCGATCGGGGCGGCGCAGACCGTGGCTACGGAAACACCGGTCAGCACCAGTGACATGGCACGTGCAAACAAGCGCTGCGGCACCAGCCGCATGGCCAGCGCCGCAGCCATCGACCAGAACCCGCCCAGCGCCCCCCCCAGCAGTACCCGCGCCACCAGCAACAGCGGCAGGTTGGAGGCCGCCACGGCCAGCACATTGGACACCAGCAGTAACAGCGAAAGCATCAAGACCACGCGCTTGCGGTCGATATGGCGAGTCAGCAGTGGAATGCTGGGCGCGGCCACGGCGCCGACCACGGCAGTGGCCGTCACGGCCTGGCCGGCGGCGCCATCGGAGACCTGCAGGTCGGTGGCAATGGCCGTCAACAGGCTGGCGGGCAGGAATTCGGCGGTCACCAGACTGAATACGCCCAGTGCCAGACTGGCAATGCCGCTCCAGTTGGCGGGCGGCTCCTGGCTTGCCTGGTGGTCAAGCGAGGCAGGCGGGCGGAGGGGGGCCGCGGTGTCGGTCAGCGGGGCCTCAAGGGTGCCGGGGTCGGACATGGGAACACCTTTCTATGACATGGGTAGCGCAGTCTATGGTTAAATACTCGGACTTTCCATGCCGATATTTCCCAATTAGATGACTATTTGTCCAAGTCTGGCCGAGAGAGCGGCGGTCGCCACCCAGCACACCCCGGAGCCGGTCGATTCCCTGACCGAAATCCTGCTGGGCCTGCGGCTCGATGGCGTCGAATACGCCCGCTACGTGCTGCGTGAGCCGTGGGCGGTGGCCTTCCCGGCGCGACGGGAAGCCACCTTTCATTTCGTCGCCCAGGGCAGTTGCTGGATGCAGGTCGGCCAGGACGACTGGCTGCAGCTCAATGTCGGCGATGCGGTGCTGTTGCCGCGTGGCTCGCCCCACGCGCTGGCCAGTGCGCGTGAACTGCCGACGGTGGACATCGGCAAGCTGGCACGCAAGGCGGTGGCCGAGAATCTCTACCTGGTCGACGACGGTGCGCCCGGCCTGGCTGATGCGCAGGGCAATGGGAGTGCCGAGCTGGCGCCGTCTCACGTGTTGTTCTCCGGCACGCTGCGCTTCAACCTCGATCCCCTGCATCCCCTGTTGATGATGATGCCCGAGGCCATGCGCGCCTGCGACCTGGCGCAGCGCGACCCGGCAGTGCTGGCCCTGCTGGATGCAATGGAACGGGAAGTAACGCTCAATCGCATCGGTGCCTGCGGTATCCTGGCGCGCTTGGCCGACGTGCTGGCCGCCAGCATTATTCGCGGCTGGGTGGAATGTGCCTGCAGCGACGCCAGCGGCTGGATCGCGGCAGTACGCTGCCCACAGGTCGGACGCGTGCTGGCAGCGGTGCACCAGCACCCGGAACGGGACTGGTCGGTGGCTGAACTGGCCGCGTTGATGGCTGCCTCACGCTCCAGCTTCATCGAAAAATTTTCCAGCGCCGTGGGCGAGACCCCCGCCAAATACGTGGCGCGCGTCAAGATGTTCCAGGCACGCCACTGGATCGCCCGTGACGGTCTGCGGGTAGCGGTGGTGGCCAATCGCCTGGGCTATGACTCGGAAGCGTCCTTCAGTCGCGCCTTCAAGCGCATCATCGGTCATCCGCCCAGTGCCGCCAGGTTGGGCTGAAGTACTGTCGGCGGGCCGACTGTCCGTCAAAAACCCAGTTGCAAGCGCATCGTGAAGGTACGCGAACTGAGGGTGGCATTGCTGCCGAACAGGTAGGCCGCCTGGTACTTCACGAATTGCTGGCCGATGTGGAGGGTGCCGAAGATGGCCGGGCCGGCGCGGTGCGACTGGTTCTGCCGGTTGGCCCAATGATCCCAGCGCCCCAGTTCGCCGAATCCCTGCAGGCCGACGTTGAACCAGGGCCGCCAGTGCTGGCGCACCTGCCATTGATACACCAGTTGCGTGGGACCACCCTGCGAGCTCAGGCCGCTTTGCAGGCTGGAGAGCGCCGGCTGCCCGCCGCCCTGGTCGATGCGGTAATCGCGCTGGAAGAACAGGTTGGCATTGAACTGGGTGCGCCACCATTCGGTCTGCAATGCCGGGCCCCATTCCAGCGAATAGCCCTGGCGCGCCTGGTTGCGGTATTGGCCGATGTCGGTGTGGATGGCCAGGTCGAAGGGATATTCCCCCTGGGTCAGCAGCACATCGTTCTGCCAGTTCAGGCTCATCATCTGCGTACCCCGGATGGCGTCCTGCTGGGTCACGCCATAGAGCTCGGTATACCAGCGCGAATTGACCCCATAACCCACGCCCAGCTCGGGCGCACCGATCGGTATCATGCCGCTGGACTTGGCGTTCCAGTACTTGTAATCCAGCGTCACGCGGCCGGGATCGGAATACACCTCAACCAGGTAATAACCGGTCGCCGCGCCGGCCGGCATGGCTACCGCGGCCAAGAGGCCAGCCACCAGCAGCCGGCTGCCCCGCCCTACTCGCCCAAGCATCCCGCTCTCCTATCTCAAGGTTGCGGCAGCGATTGCAGGAACTGCGCCAGCTCACGTGCATAGAAGCGCGCCATACCGGTGGTACCGTGGCCGCGTGTCTCGGCGCTGGCCGGGATGAGTAGCAGGCGCGCCGTGGGCACTTGCTGGAGGGCCGCTTGCATGATGCCGGTCTCGGGCGGGTTGCGTTCATCGTCGGCGGAGTTGATGGCCAGCACCGGCACCTTGATGCGGGCCAGGCCTGGGGCGGCATCGTAGTCGGCCGAGGAACCCCACTGGTAGATGAAGTCATTGGCATCGGCCGTGACCGGCGCGGCCAGGCGATCATCGACCAGCTTGTCGGCTTGCGCATGGGTGCCGGCCAGGGCCTGGTAGGCCAGCGTGCCGCCATTGGTGGCAAAGACGAACATGTTGTTGGCCAGGCGCAGTGAAGGCGGCTGGCTGGTGTAGTTGCCATGGTTCCAGGCCGGATCCTGCTTGATCGACTCCACCAGCATCCGGCGCATCATCCAGTTGCGGCTGGCCATCTCGGTGGGCTGGGCGGCCATCGGCACCAGGCCGTCGGCAAAGCCCGGATAGCTGCCGCCCCACAGCCAGGTCTGCATCCCGCCCATGGAATTGCCGATGATCAGGCGCAGGTGACGGATGCCCATGCCTTCGGTCAACATGCGGTATTGCGCCAGCACCATGTCAGCGTAGTTGTATTGCGGGAAGGCCGCACGCAGGCCATCGGAGGGCTTGCTCGACTTGCCCACGCCGATACCGTCGGGAATGATGATGAAGTACTTGCTGGCGTCCAGCGGCTGGCCGGGGCCAAAGAGCTGGCCGCCAAAGTCCTTGGACAGCATCGCCCCGGCACTCTGGTAGGTGCCGTGCAGCACCAGTACCGCGGGGTTGCTGCGCTCACCCAGGGTGAGGTAATGCAGACGCAGATGGTCCAGGGTCTGCCCGGTGTGGAACTGGAAACTCGGCGCCACCCAACTGCCTTCGACCGGCTGGGGCGGCTCGACTGCCTGGGCAGCGACACTGGCGCACCAGAAAAGGCTGGCGGAAGTCAGCAACAGGCGGGCGGCCTGGCGCAGGCGAGATGTCAGGATCATGAGGTCTCTCTGGTCGGTTCATAGTCGGAAAACGGCGCCTCCACCCTTTTCCCACGGGCTGGAACAACGCAGGCGAGAGTATGTAACAACTGTAAGAGATCGTGTTGCAACTCGAATTTTTTCTAGATCGCTCCAGTCTATTGCCATACCAGCTCCCGCTGACCCGCAACGCGGGCAGCATGGACGGGCCGGCCCCTCATTCTCAGGAACCCATTTGAACGATCAGGAAAAAATCATGAAAACACTGCATAAGATCGCTGCCATTTCTGTAACTGCCCTTGCGCTGACCGCCATGAGCGGCTGCAGCAACATGAGTACCCGCGACAAGAACACTGCCATCGGCGCCACCATCGGTGCCGTGGGTGGCGCCATCCTGACCGGTGGCAGCGGCATTGGTACCGCTGGCGGTGCAGCGGTGGGCGGCGTGATCGGGCACCAGATCGGTCGCTAACGCATCAAACTTCCCGTTGGGCCTGTGCAAGGGCGACCAGTTGGTCGCCCTTATTGCATCTTGACCTAGACCGCCAGGAAACCGCCATCCACCGGCACCACCGCGCCGGTCAGCATGGCGGCATCCTCCGAGAGCAGCATGGCAATACTGCTCGCCACGTCCTCGGCCGAGGCAAAGCGTTGCAGCGGATGGCGCACCATCATCGGTGCCGACTTGGCCGGATCGCTCCAGGCCGCCTCGGCCAGTTCGGTCAGGGTGATGGTCGGCGCCACCGCGTTGACGCGGATGCCATGCGGCCCCAGTTCCCGCGCCATTACCCGCGTAGCCCCTTCCAGGCCGGCCTTGGAGGCGGCATAACAGAGATGCTCGGCAAAGCCGCGATGGCCGGCAATGGAGGTGATGTTGACGATGGCGCCCCCGCCCCCGGCGGCCATGCGGGCCTGGGCGAACGCCTGGCAAGTGATGAGGGCGGCGCGCAGGTTCACGCCCAGCACCGCTTCATAGGCATCGTCACTCATGGCGAGGGTGGATTGCAGCACATTGATGCCGGCGCTATTGATGAGGTAGTCGGCGCTTCCCGCTTCGGCCATGGCGCGCCGTGCGGCAGCCGGGTCGGCCAGGTCGACCTGTACCGAACGACCACCGATCTCCTCGCGCAGACTGTCCAGGTCGCTGGCCGTGCGCGAGAGCGCGATCACCTCGGCTCCGCGTTGCGCCATCAGCCTGGCGCAGGCCCGGCCAATGCCCTTGCCGGCGCCGGTGATGATGACCGATGTTCCTGCAAATTGCATACGCTGCTCCTGTTCAATGTCGTCCTGCGGCCTGGGCGGCCAGCAGGGGTGCCAGGCTGTCGCGCACCTCGCGCGCCAGTTGCTGGCTCTTGATGAAGGCCTGGTAACGCGCCTGGTGCAGCCGTGCGATGTCGCCACCGACCGGCTCGTTGCGTCCGGCCAGGCGGGACATGGCCGGCATGGCGCTTGGCAGGTCGGGATAGCTGCCGGCGGCGACTGCGGCCAGCATGGCCGAACCCAGCAACACCGGTTCGGGGCAGGCGGTCATCTCCACCGGCAGGCCGGTGGCGTCGGCCAGCAACTGGCGCGTCAAGGGATGGGTACCGGCGCCCCCCGAGACCGAGATACTGGCGATGTGCACGCCACACGCCGCCTGTGCCTCGATGATCTGGCGCAGTCCGTAACCCAGGCTGCACAGCCCGGCCACGTACAGCGCCACCAGGCTATCGATATCGTGTTCCATGCCCAGCCCCAGCAGCAGCGCCCGCGCCTCTGGATCGGCCAGCGGCGAGCGATTGCCGAGGAATTCCGGCACCACGTTGAGCTGGCCGGCCAGCCATACCGCCTGCGCCGGCTGGCTCACTGCCGCCAATGCCCGCTGCGCCAGCCACTGCGGCAACTCCATGGCTGCGCTGGTGGCCTGCAGGCGCGCCTGAGGAGTGGCCGGATGCAGCCTCAGCAAATGATCGATGGCCGCCCCGGCCGCCGACTGGCCGCCTTCGTTCAACCACATGCCCGGCGCCATGGCGTTGTAGTACGGCCCCCATACGCCGGGTACGAACACCGCTTGGGCATTGCTGGTCATGGTGCAGGAAGAAGTCCCGAACACATAGGCCATGCAGGCCGCGGCATCCTCGGCCCCCCCGCGCGCGGCCACCGTGCCCACGCCACCGGCATGGGCATCGATGAGCCCGGCCGCCACCGCGATGCCCGGTCGCAATTGCAGCGCCTGCGCCGCCTCCGCGCTCAAACCACCGTCCAGGGCAGTGCCGGGCCAGACCACTTCCTGGCCGATGCGGGCAAAGCCTTGTTCGGCCAGGTCACCCAGGCCGATGCGCTGGAAATAATCGGCATCCCAGCGCCCTTCGTGGGCCAGGTAGGTCCACTTGCAGGTCACCGTGCAGGAAGAGCGCTGCAGCGAACCGGTGGCCTTCCAGGTCAGGAAGTCGGTCAGGTCGAAGAAATGCGCGGCGCTGTGGTAGACCTCGGGCAGATGCTCCTTCAGCCACAGCAGCTTGGGGGTTTCCATCTCCGGCGAAATCACGCCGCCCACATAGGAGAGCACTGCATGAGCGGTGGCATTGATGCGCTGCGCCTGCTCCAGCGCCCGGTGATCCATCCAGACGATCACGTCGCGCTCGGGATGGCCCGCATCGCCCACACCACCTTGCGCGCCCTGCACCACCAGCGAACAGGTGGCATCGAAGCCGATGCCGACGACGGCTGCCGGGTCGATACCGGCCTGGTCCACCGCGGCGCGCACCGCCTGACACACCGCATCCCAGATCTGGGCGCTGGATTGTTCGACGCGCGCGCGGCGTTCGTCGCGAAACAGGGCAATGTCGTGGCGGGCACTGGCCTGCAGATTGCCGCTACGGTCGAACACGCCGGCCCGGGCCGAGCCGGTGCCGACATCGATGCCGATAAGATAGGTCTCCATCTTTCCTCGCTGGTTGCTGGTAGGACGCCCGCGCCGGTTCAAACCCGGTCGAAATTGGTGGGCAGCACGAGCATATCGCGGATGGTGACGTTGCGGTTACGAGTCAGCATGTACTCGACTGCATCGGCCACTTCGGAAGGCTCGATGAGGCTGCCCGATTCCTTGGCCTTGCGCAGGTTCTCTTCCGGCCAATCTGCCAGCAATGCCGAGATCACCGGCCCCGGCGAGACCTGTCCCACGCGTACCCCATGCGGGATCATCTGGCGCCGCATGGTCTGCACGAAGCAGGTGATGGCCCACTTGGAACCGGCATAGACCGGCTCCCAGTAAGTGGGGAAGTGACCGGCCACCGAGCAGGTGACGATGATGTCGCCGGTCTTGCGAGCGATCATGTGGGGCGCTACCGCATGGACGTTCTTCATGACGGCGTTGACGTTGAGATTCAACATCTTGTCGATGGCTTCGGCGCTGGTATCGACCAGTTCGCCGCCGATGTAGGTGCCGGCATTGCAGTAGAGGATGTCGATATGCGCGACCTTCTGCAAGACCTCCGGCACCATCGCCGCGCAACTGTCGGCGTCGAGCAGATTGGTGACCTGCGGAATGGCCTTGGGGCCGAGGCGCGCAGCCAGTTCCTCCAGGGCCTTGGCGTTCCAGTCCACCATGACCACGGTGGCATCATTGGCCAGCAGTTTTTCGGTAGTGGCCAGGCCGATGCCGGAAGCGGCACCGGTGATGACGGCGATCTTGCCGGCCAGGGATTGGGTCATGTCATGTCTCCTTGTGGTTAAGTAAGGGATAGATAAGGGATAAATCCGCAATCAACGAAGTATGAAAAAAAGGAATGAAACCGCTCAACGCCATTCCCGGGCGATATAGATGGCCAGCAGGATGATCACGCCGCGAATGATGTCCTGCAGATAGGGATTGATCCCCATCAGGTTCAAGCCATTGTTGAGAATGCCCAGCAGCACCGCCCCGATGAGCGTGCCCACCACCAGCCCGCGGCCACCGGCAATGGCGGTGCCACCCAGCACCACGGCGGCAATCGCATCCAGTTCAAAACCGACGCCGGCATTGGGTTGCCCCGACATCAGACGGCCGGTCAGGATGATCGCCGCCAGGCCCGAGGTGAACCCGGAGATGGCATACACCCCCAGCTTGATGCGCGTGGTCTTCACCCCGGACAGGCGCGCGGCCATCTCATTGCCACCGATGGCATAGACGTGGCGACCGAAGGGGGTGCGCTGCAACAGTACCCAGGCCAGGGCATAGACCAGCAGCATCAGGATCACCGGCACCGGAATCATGCCGATGCGCCCCACGCCGAACCAGGCGACCCAGCCCGGCAACCCCGAGATCGGATAACCGCCCGAATAGATCAGCCCGACACCCCGCGCCACGCCCATGGTGGCCAGCGTGACGATGATGGCCGGCATCCGGCCCCAGGCCACCAGCGCGCCATTGAGCAAGCCGATCAGCACCGCCAGGGCGATGCCCGCCACCAGAGCCAGCCAGGCCGGCCAGCCGCTGTTGACGATGAGCCCGGCCGAGAGCGTGCCGGCCAACGCCATGGCCGCGCCTACCGAGAGATCGATGCCCCCGGTCAGGATCACGAAGGTCATGCCCACGGCCAGGATGCCGACGATGGACACTTGACGCAGCACGTTGAACCAGTTGGAGACGGTGAAGAAATTGTCCGAGGCCAGCCCCATCAGGAGCGAGACCAGCACCAGCCCGGCCAGTGGCAGCGCCAGGGGCGAATGGATCAGGGCGCGCCAGCGCGCCTGGGAAGTGGCGCGCACTGGGGCCGCGCCGAGGGCGTTTGCATCATGCTGCATGTTGGAGTCTCCCGGAGGTGGCGTGGGTCATGATTTCTGCGGCGGTGACGGCGGCGCCCTCGACGGTGGCGACAATGCCGCCGCCCTTGAAGACGCACACCCGGTCGGACATGCCGACCACCTCCGGCAACTCGGAAGAAATCATGATGATGGAATAGCCCTGCGCGGTGAATTCGCGCATGAGCTGGTAGATCTCGGCCTTGGCGCCAACGTCGATGCCGCGCGTGGGTTCGTCGAAGATCAGCACCTGCATGTTGTGGTTGATCCAGCGTGCAATCACCACCTTCTGCTGGTTGCCGCCCGAGAGCGTATCGACCCGGGCATGGGCATCCGGCGCCTTGACGCCGACCCGCCGCATGGCCGCCTGCGTGGCCTCGGCTTCGCGCCGGCGGTCCAGGAACAGGCCACCCTTGCGATACTTGCCGTAGTTGTTCAACGAGATGTTGTGCAGAATCGGAAAGCTGGTGATGAGCCCTTGCTCCTTGCGGCTTTCCGGCAGCAGGCCGATACCGGCCTGCAAGGCTTGTGCCGGATCGGCAAAGCGTAGCGGCACGCCGCGTATGGAGAGCTTGCAGCGCAGCGCAGGATGCGCCCCCAGCATGGCCAGCACGGTCTCGGTACGGCCAGAACCGACCAGACCGGCAAAGCCCAGTATCTCGCCGCGCCGCAACTGGAAGCGCGACACCGGCGCATTGCGCTTGAGCTGCAACTCCTGCACCTCCAGCACTACCTCGGCAGCGGCGGCGGCAGTGGTGGCGATGGTAGTGGCCGACTTGGGCGGGAAGCAGTTCTCGATACGTCGCCCCACCATCATCTCCACCAGCCGCGCCTGATCCACCTCGTTGACCGCACAACTGGCGACGTAGGCGCCATCGCGCAGCACCGTGATGCGATCACAGATCTCGAAGATTTCTTCCAGGTGATGCGAAATGAAGATGATCGCCACGCCCTGCTCGCGCAAGCCGCGCATGACCCTGAAGAGATGTTCGACTTCGGCCGGCGTGAGCGTGGCCGTGGGTTCGTCCAGCACCAGGATGCGGGCCTCCAGCGCCAGTGCCTTGGCGATCTCGACGAACTGTTGCTGGGCGACCGAGAGCTTGCACACCGGCACATCCAGCGCTATCTCCACGCCCAGTTGCGCAATGATCCGGGCCGCCCGACGCCGCATCTCGGCACGCTTGAGCAAGCCCAGTGGACTGCGCAGCTCGCGCGCCAGGAACATATTGTCCACCGCGTCCAGGTAGGGAATCAGCGAGAACTCCTGGAACACCACCCCGACACCGGCGGCGATGGCCTGGTGGTAGCTGTCGAAGCGGCAGGGCTGACCATCGATGCGGATCTCGCCCGCATCGGGGCTCACGATGCCGGAAAGAATCTTCATAAGGGTGGATTTGCCCGCCCCGTTCTCACCCAGCAAAGCATGGACTTCGCCTGCGCAAACCTTCATATCAACCCCGCGCAGTACCGTCACCGGGCCAAAGTTCTTCTTGATACCAGTCAGTTGGAGCATGGCTGCCTCCATCAAGGAAAAGGAAGGCGCGGCAGACGGTTTCCGCCGCGCCTGCGGCTTACCAGCTGAAGCCGGCGGCGTTCTTCTTGGTCACCGGCATGACGTCGATGGGCACTTCCTTGGGCACCACGCGCGCGCCCCACTTCTTGGCCAGCGCCATGGCCAGGCCCACGCGCACCTGGTCGCGCGGGAATTGCGCGGTGGTCTCGACGAACGGGCCGCCATCGGCAATGGCCTTGATGGCCTCCGGTGCGCCATCCACCGAGGTCAGCTTGATGTCCTTGCCGCTGCCCTGGATGGCCGCCAGTGCGCCCATGGCGCCGCCGTCATTGACCGAGAAGATACCCTTCAGGTTAGGCCGCGACTGGATCATGTTTTCCACCACGCCCAGCGCCACCGAGCGATCCTGGCGGCCGTTCTGGGTGGCCACCAGCTTGATGTCCTTGTACTCGGCCAGGGCCTGCTTGCAACCTTCCACGCGTTGCAGGATGGGTACCACCGGGATGCCGTCGAGAATGGCCACCTCGCCCTTGCCGCCGATGGCATCGGCCAGCGCGCGGCAGGACTGGTAGCCGGCATCCTTGTTCTTGGAACCGACGAACATATCCACCGGACCCGAGGCATTGGCGTCCACCGCCACCACGATCACGTTGCGCGCCTTGGCCGACTTGACGGCCGCTTCCACCCCGGCCGAGTCGGTCGGATTGATGAGCAGGATGTCGATGTTCTGTTGCAGCATGTCTTCGATGTCGGCGATCTGCTTGGCCACGTTGTGGGCGGCATCGGTGACGATGACCTTGGCGCCGAAGGTCTTGGCGGCATCGTCCAGGGCTTTCTTCATCGACACGAAGTAGGGGTTGTTCATTTCCTGGAAGCTCATGCCGATCTTGAGCTTGGACAGTTCCTGGGCGCCTGCCGGGGCGGCAGTGAGGGTGGCCAGGGTGGCCGTGGTGAGGGCCAGTACAGTCAGTGCTTTCTTCATTGCAGTCTCCATTGTTGTTGATCGTGTAGGTGATGACGGAATTGCTCGTTGGGGGTGACAGGCAACACCTGTCCTGTTCTGGAAAGCGGGGGCTTTCCTGAATGCTGTTTTCCCTGCCGGGAGGATCGATGATCGGTGAAGGGAAACCGCCGCGACTATCCGGTGGCGGCAAACACGCCATTGGTGGCGAAGGTATGGCGGAACTCCGAGGGCGACATGCCCTTGATCTTGTGGAAGTGACGGTTGAAGTTGGACAGGTTGGAAAACCCGGTCTCGTAGCAGATATCGGTGATGCGCGCCTGCGGCCGCGTCAACAGCGCCAGGCAGGCCAGGTCCACACGCAACTGGTTCTTGTAGCGCACCAGGGTGGTCCCGGTATGCCGCTTGAAGGCGCGCGAAAAGCTGCTCAGGTTCTGCCCCACCATGTCGGCCAGGTCCTGTTCGCCGATGTCTTCGGTGAGATGCTCGCGCAAGTAGGCGATGGCACAGTTCAGGCCGCTGCTGTGGAAACCGGACAGGTCGAGCTTGTAGGAGAGGCTGGCCAGCACTTCCGGTTCGGGCGAATTGGCCAGCACGTCGAGGATTTCCCAGAACAGGGCCAGGCGCTTCAAGCCGCGCTGGTCGATCAGGCGCTGCATCAACGGACGCACCGTGTCGCTGGTGGCCGCATCGAACAGCAGGCCGCGATGGCTGCGTTCCAGCAACGGCATGATGGCTTCCATCTCCGGGATGTTGGCGGCGCACTGGTTCACCAGTTGCTCGGGAAACTGGATCACCAGCGAGCGCACCGGCACCATCTCATCGGCGGCAATATCGGAAATCCAGTTCTGCGGCAGATTGGGACCGGTCATCACCAGTTGCCCGGGCGCGAAGTCGCCGATGTGGTCGCCCACGTAGAAACGCCCGGACGTGGCCACCACCAGGTGGATCTCGTATTCCGGATGGTAATGCCAGCGCACGGTACGGAAGGGGTAGCCGTGCATCCATGCCGCGAAGGATTCACCCTTGCGGATATGGACCAGTTCCAGGTCGGGCTGCATCGTGTCTCCTCTCGATCGAGAGCATTTTCTTTGTTGAAACTGACAATTCGATGTTGGCAGTTTCCGTCGTTTGCAGCATCTTAGTGCCCGTCTGGCTGCGGGTTCTACATCACCAGCGCGGGCCGACTGATACTTTTTTGCACTCTCACGCGCAGAGAATGAAGTACGATGCACAGCAGCAAAGCCAGCTGATCAGGCGCTCGGGGCAGCCGGGCTTGTCACAAGCCTGTTGCATTTCTGCCCCATCATCGCGCAACATTGCGCAGCCCGCCGCCCCGGTTTTACCTGTTTTTGCCCTGTTGACCTCGATAGTCCACCATCGCCCATGCAAATCCTCGCCAACATCAATCTCGATTCCCTGCTCGACACCTTCATCAGCCTGGCGGCCGCCTTCATCCTGGGTGGCCTGATCGGCCTGGAACGCCAGTACCGGCAACGCACCGCCGGGCTGCGCACCAATGTGCTGGTGGCGCTGGGGGCGGCGGTCTTCGTCGATATGGCCAATCGCCTCAACGGCCATGAAGGGGCGGTCCACGTGGTGGCCTACGTGGTCTCGGGGGTGGGTTTCCTGGGGGCCGGCGTGATCATGCGCGAGGAAGGCAATGTGCGCGGCATCAATACCGCCGCCACCTTGTGGGGCTCGGCCGCAGTGGGTGCGGCCGCTGGCGCCGACCTGATCCTGGAAGCGATCCTGGCCACCATCTTCGTGCTGGCCGCCAATACGCTGTTGCGCCCGGTGGTCAACACCATCAACCGCAAGCCGCTGGACACGCCATCGGTGGAAGTGACCAACACCATCCACCTGATCGTGGAAAGTGCGCACCAGAAACACGTGCTCACCGCCGTGACCGACATGCTGGAACAAAGCCGCCATCCCACCCACGACCTGGATGTGCGGCCCTTTACGGACGACGAAGTGGAAATCGAAGCGACCCTGGCCGCCACCTCGGTCGATGGTGACGAGCTCGATGCGCTGGTGGAACGGCTGCTGGCCTTGCCGGCGGTGAAGCAGGCGTTCTGGAGTCCGAGTACCACGGACTGATGGGCTGCTGGCGGCGCGCTAGGATGTAGCCCGGAATTTCCCGCGCAACCACTTCACCGGCCCGCCGATGACCGGCAGCTTCTGCCACAGCTCTTCGGCGGCATCCCAGTAATCGCGATGCTCGCTCACCAGGCCCGCGGTATCGAAGCGAAAATGCGTGGCCCCCAGCACGGTATAGCAACGTCCCCTCAAGCCGAACTCGAAACGCCAGGTGGCAAAGGCCTGCTGGCCCTGCCCCATGCGCTCCAGGATGATGAAACGCGGCGCATCGGTAGCCTCGAACATGTGTTCGAAGATGGCGCGGATGGCGCGGATGCCCTTGATGTCGTTGAAGGGATCCTTGAACAATGCCTCGGGCGAATAAAATTCGCCAATGCGTTCCAGGCTGGCGCGGTCCAGCGTGCCATACCACTGCAACAGTCGGTCCAGATTCTGCATGGTCAATTGAGCAGGAAGCGCTGAAACAGCAGGAAGCGCAGGCGGAACGGCAGCAAGCGCAAGAGCTTGAGCCAGGCCGTGAAGCGCAGCGGGAAATGGATTTCGAAGCGGCCCTCGGCAATGCCGCGCCAGATGGCGCTGGCAGCCTGTTGCGGGGTCTGCATGGCGGGCATGGCGAAGTCGTTCTTGTCGGTCAGCTCGGTCTTGACGAAGCCGGGATTGACCAGATACACATTCAAACCCTTGGGCCGCAGATCGCTATAAAGAATTTCCGCCAGGTTGATCAACGCCGCCTTGCCCGGTCCATACACAGAGGCACCCGGCAAGCCGACATAGCCGGCTACGCTCGCCACCAGGGCGATCCCGCCGCTGCCGCGCGCCAGCATGTCGGGCAAGGCCGCGCCCAGCGCCGAATAGACACTGGCGAGGTTGGTGCGGATGGTGTGCTCGGCTTCGTCTTCCTGAACTTCCCAACTGCGTTCGGGACGATACTTGGCCACGCAGAACACCAGCAGATCGATGCCACCGAAGGCTGCCACGATACGGGCGTGCTGGTCGCGCCAGGCGTCGTGGCAGAGCACGTCCAGCGGGGCGATGAAGGCATCCTGATGCTCGGCGGCGATCTCTTGCAGGGCATCGGCCCGGCGTGCCGACAGCGCCACGCGCGCACCGGCGGCCAGCGCCTGACGGGCCAGCTCGGCGCCGATGCCGCTGGAGGCGCCCACCAGCCAGATGCGCAGGCCGCGCAGGTCACTCACAGGTTGGTTCATCGGACCGAACAGCACGGCCGCTCGCGAGGCCGGGGCGCCTGACTGGGCGGCTTGCTTGGGCAATGACTTGGCATGGATGTTCATACACCCTCCTTGCGGAAGAACAGCGTGACCTGCCCCACTTCCACCCCGAACTTGCTCATGCTGGTGCGATTGATGAGAGTGTGCTCATCCATCTGGTACATCCAGTCATCCATCTGGACTTCGTATTGCTTGTCATCGACCGGCAGCAGCAGGGTGTAATTCCAGTGCAGCGCATTGCCGGCGGTCTGGCCGATGGCTTCGCCGATGACGTCGCCGGCACGGCCGCGCCAGCTATTGTCGCTCTGGCGTACCAGGGTCCAGACGCGGGTCTGGGTCTGGCCATCGTCATAGCGGAAGCGTTCGTCCAGCGTCAGGGTATTGCCTTCCACCGTGCCGGTGACCACCACGTGGAAGCGCCGCGCCACTTCGCCGCCGCGCTTCTGGAACATGCCCCAGGCCTCGGTCTTGCCCTGGAAGAAGATGGCCGGGTCGAACAGCGGCGTCTTGCTGGCGTAGTCGGACAATTGCTGCGAGGCGCAGCCGCCCAGTGCCACCGCCAGCAGGGCCAGGGCCAGCCAGCGCCACAGGTGCTTCAGAGGGGTCAGCATGACTCACTCCTTCTGCAAGAGGAATTGCACCACATCGGTCTGGCCTTCGTCGAAGCCGACCTCGCAAAACACGTAATACAGTTGCCACAGGCGACGGAAGCGTTCATCGAAACCCTGGGCGGCGATGGTCTCGCGCTGGGCCTGGAAGGTCTCGTTCCAGCGGCGCAGGGTTTCGGCATAGTCGCGGCCGAAATGGAAACGCTCGCGGGTGGCCAGCCCGGCACGCTGGGCGCCGCGCGAGAAGCGTTCGTGGCTGGGCAACATGCCACCGGGGAAGATGAATTCGCGGATGAAATCGGCGCTGTCGCGGTAGCGTTCGAACACCGCTTCATCGATGGTGATCGATTGGATCAGCGCACGACCACCGGGCTTGAGGCGGGCCGCGACGGTATCGAAATAGGTTGGCCAGAAGCGCTCCCCCACGGCTTCGAACATCTCGATGGAGACAATGGCATCGTACTGCCCATCCAGGTCGCGGTAGTCACACAATTCCAGGTGAGCCAGGTGATCCAGTTGCTGACGCTTCATGCGTTGCTGACCGAAGGCCAGTTGCGATGGCGAGATGGTCACGCCATGCACGCCGATGCCCAGGTGCGCCGCATGTTCGGCAAAGCCGCCCCAGCCGCAGCCGATCTCCAGCACGCGGTCGCCCGCCTGCAAACCCAGTTGATCGACGATGCGCTGGTACTTGGCGGCCTGCGCCGCGGCCAAGCTCTGGCCGGGATGGCTGAAGATGGCGCTGGAATAGGTCATGCTCGGGTCCAGCCACAGGGCGTAGAAATCATTGCCCAGGTCATAGTGCGCATGGATATTGCGGCGGCTGCCGCTGCGCGTATTGGAGCGCAGCAGGTGGCGCAGGCGATACCACCAGGAGGCCAGGCGCCCGCCCTCGACCGCGTTGGAGAGCGCACGGCGGTTGCGCATGGCCAGGCGCAGCAGGGCCGCCAGGTCGGGGGTCTCGACCCAGCCATGACCGTAGGCTTCGCCAAAGCCGATGTCACCGGCGCGCAGGATGGCGCCGCAGGCGCGCCAGTCGAGGATGCGCAACTGCGCACTGGGCGGCTGGCGCAGGTCACCAAAGGTCAGCGTGGTGCCATGCGGCGTGATCAGTTCCAGGTGGCCGTGGTCGAGGCGTTCTAGCATCGCCAGGAACAGGCGCGCCGAAATCGGACCGGCGCGACGGCCAGTGCTCTGCAATGCGGGGCTGCGGTTCACGAGAGGGTTTCCTTTCCAGAAGTGGTCCCTGCGGCGGCTGCACGCGCGGGCTTGCTGAACCAGGGCACGCGCTTGCGCCACAGCAGCAAGGCTTGCCAATGAATGTGGGCGACCATGCCCAGCGTGAGCAAAGGCTGGGCGCACAGCGCGGCAAAGGCGGAGGCGGCTGTGAGCGGGTGCAGGTGGCCGCCGATGGCGGTACGTATCAGAGGTTGCTGGGGTTGCTGAGGCTGCGTCGCCTCGGCCGGGTGGCCGTGGTCGTAGTAGTCGATGCCGACGAAGGCGGTGTCGGCGCGCCTGGCATCACGCCGCACCTGGTCGCGGAACCGGAAACGATAGAAACCGCGCTCCTCGCAGAAGGGCGAGACGTGCATCAGCTTGTTGCAGACCAGCCGCGTGTGTTCGCCGATCACGCCTTGATCGGGCGCGCACAGCAGGTAGTGCTGGGTCTGGCCGAAGGTATTGTTGACCTCGGCCAGTACGGCGCGCAACGCCCCTTCGCGGTCGTGGCACAGGAAGAAGCTGACCGGATTGAAGACGAAGCCGAACAGGCGCGGGAAGGTCTGCAACCAGATCGCGCCATCCTGCGGCAGGCCGGCCTGCTGTAGCTGCGTGCGCACCCAGCGCGCCAGATCACTGCCGTCACGCGGGCCGTAGTCGCGGGTGCGCACGCACATCAGGCGACGCCGATCCACGCCGAACCAGGCATTGTTGGCCTCGGCCAGGCGCGCCAGGTCGAGCCGCACACAAAATACCGGGTAGACAAATTTGTGCACTACCGGGCGCAGGCGCTGGTGCATCACCTGCCCGGAGAGCAGCAGGGCCGGGGCCTCGGTACGGGAGGTGGAAGACATGTTCATATCGTTGCCCAATCCGGCATCACCCCGAAGTCCTGGACCACACGCAGTGCCGACTTCAGGCCATCTTCATGGAAGCCATAGCCGGTCCAGGCGCCGGCGAACCAGGCGCGCTGCCGGCCCTGGATCTGCGGCAGGCGCTGCTGGGCGTCGATGGCGGCCTGGTCGAAGACCGGATGTTCATAATCGAAACGCCCCATCACGCTGCCCGGACTGGGGGGCTGCGGCGGGTTGAGCGTGAGGATGACCTCGCTCTGGCAGGGCAAGTCCTGCAGGCGGTTGAGCCAATAGCTCACGCACACGGCGCGGCGGCCATCGCTGTGGCGCGAGCCCAGGTAGTTCCAGGCCGACCATACCTTGTCCAGGCGCGGCATCAGGGACAGATCGCTGTGCAGCCAGGCGGTATTGGCCTGGTAGCGCACCGCCGCCAGCACCTGGTGTTCTTCGATGGTGGCATCCTGCAACAGCGCCAGGGTCTGCGGCGCGTGGGTGGCGAAGATCACCGCATCGAACTGTTCCTCGCGCGGCGCGGGGCCGCCGCTGCGCACCAGCACGCCTTGCTCGTTACGGGTGACGCTGCTCAAGCGGCTGCCCAGGCGCACGTCGTCGAGGGTGGCGGCGATGCGCCGCACGTACTCACGCGAACCACCGCGCACAGTGCGCCAGCGCGGGCGGTGGTTGACCTGCAGCAGGCCATGGTTGATGCAGAAGCGCAGGAAGGTCGCCGCTGGGAAATCCAGGATGTCCGAGGGAGAACTGGACCAGATGGCCGCCGCCATGGGAATCAGGTAGGCATCGCTGAACAGGGCACCATAGCCGCCCTCCTGCAACAACTGGCGCAGGCTCACCGGGCGTGCCTGGCAGGCGGCCAGGTTGGCATGGGCGGCGCGATTGAAGCGCAGGATATCGCGCAACATGCCCAGGAAGGCAGGCTGCAGCAGCCGCTTGCGTTGGGCGAAGACGGTATCCAGATTGGTGCCGGCCCATTCGAAGGCGCCCTCGTCCATGGAGACACCGAAGGACATGTCGGTGTCGTAGGTATCCACCTTCAGTTCCGCGAACAAGGCGATCGATGCCACCCTGCGCCCCCGCCGTGGCGGCCACGATGGGGGCGTTCAACTGATGCCAGTGACGCAGTACGGTGGCCCATTCCTCGGCGATCTCGGAGAGTGCCGCCAGGCGCATCCGGGCATCTTCGCCGCGCTTGTGGTCATGGGGGCGGTGGCCAGCAAGCTGTAGG
>NZ_BADI01000524.1:0-1533 GCF_000333555.1 Herbaspirillum sp. B65
CCCAAGAGCGTGGACGTGACGGGTCTGAGTGTGGTGAGCAAGACCTATGACGGCACCACCGCAGCCACTCTCAGCGGCACCGCCGGCTTCAGTGGCATGATCGGTGGCGATAGCTTGAGCTTGAACCTGAGCTCGGCCACAGCCAACTTTGCCGATGCCAACGCCGGCACCAAGGCCGTCACACTGGGCAGCTATACCCTGGGTGGCAGCAGCAGTGCCAACTATGTGCTCAACCAGCCCTCGCTGAGCGGCACCATCAACAAGGCCAACCTGAGCCTGTCGGGCAGCAAGACCTATGACGGCACTACCACCATCGACGGCACGCAACTGACCGCTACCGGCGTGCATGGTGAAACCTTTACCGTGGCCGGCAGCGGCAGCAGCGGCAACCTGGCCAGCAAGAACGTGCAGAGCGGCGCGGCCCTGGCCAGTGTCACGGGCCTGTCGCTGGGGAGCAGCAGCAACGGTGGACTGGCCAGCAACTACAACGCCCTGGGTACCAGCGGCAGCAGCATCAGCGTGACCGCCAAGGCGCTGACCGTGAGCGGCGTGACTGCCTCCGACAAGGTCTATGACGGTTCGACGACGGCCACGCTCAACACCTCGGGTGTGAGTTTCTTCGGCATCGTCGGCGGGGATGACGTGAGCCTGGGTGGCAGTGGTGTGGGCAGCTTCGCCAACAAGAACGTCGGCACCAACAAGGCCGTGACGGTCAGCGGCTATACACTGTCCGGCGCCGATGCGGGCAATTACCTGATCAGCCAGCCCACGGGCCTGGTCGCCACCATCACCAAGGCCAACCTCAACGTGTCGGGGGTGACGGCCAACAACAAGACCTATGATGGCACCGCCGCCGCGACGCTGAGCGGAACGGCCAGTGTGTCGGCCATCGGCAGCGACGTGGTCAGCGTAGCCGGGACCGGAACCGGCAGCTTCGCGGACAAGAACGCGGGCGTCAAGGCGGTCACCGTGAGCGGCTATACGCTCACCGGCGCGGATGCCGGCAATTACAACCTGGTCGCGCCCACCGGCCTGGTCGCCACCATCAGCAAGGCCAACCTCAACCTGTCGGGGGTGACGGCCAACAACAAGACCTACGATGGCACCACCGCCGCAACGCTGAGCGGAACGGCCAGCGTGACCGCACTCGGCAGCGACACCGTCAGCGTAGCGGGGACCGGCACGGGCAGCTTCGCAGACAAGAACGTGGGCACGGGCAAGGGCGTCACCGTGGGCGGCTATACGCTGACCGGTACCGATGCCGGCAATTACAACCTGATCTTGCCAAGCGGTCTGAGCGCCAATATCAGCAAGGCCAACCTGACCGTGGGTGGCGTCAGTGCGCAGTCGCGCACCTACGATGGCAGCACCGCCGCCACCCTGGCCGGCACGGCGACTGTCTCGGCCTTCGGCTCGGATGTGGTCTCGGTGGCCGGTACGGTCTCGGCCTCTTTCGCCGACAAGAATGTCGGGGTGAACAAGGCCGTCCTGGTCAGCGGTTATACGCTCACCGGCACCGACGCCGGCAACTAC
>NZ_BADI01000523.1:0-4018 GCF_000333555.1 Herbaspirillum sp. B65
GCATTTTTCTTCGCGATCGATCATTCCCCCCCATGGCCCAGACATTGGACATCATTTCCCGCATCACCGAGCGCAGCAGCACCTTGCGCTTTGCTGAACAAAAGGTGGCCGAAGCCATCCTGGGTGACCTGTCAGCTGCCGCCAGCGCCAGCATCGGTGAACTGGCCGCCAAGGCCGGCGTGTCGGTGGCCAGCGTGACGCGCTTTGCCAAGGCCATGGGCTGCCGCGACGTGCGCGAATTCAAGTTCCTGCTGGCGCAGGCGGTGGCGGTGGGGCAGCGCTTTTTCGATGGAGCCAAGACCCTGCCCTCGGAACAGCCGCCCGAGCTGGCCGACGTGGTCTATCGCGATATCCATGCCGTGCTGGAATTGAACCGCGCCATGCTCAACCCGGAGATGCTCATGCAAGCCGCGCACCTGCTGCTGGGCGCGCGCATGATCTATTGCTTTGGCATGGGCGGCGGCTCCACCATGATCTCTGATGAGGCGCGCTATCGCCTGGTGCGCCTGGGACGTCCGGTGGCGACCTATCACGATGCGTTGCTGCAGAAGATGGTGGCGGCCACGCTCGACCGGGACGATGTACTGCTGGTCTTCTCCACCACCGGCAGCGTGCCGGAACTGCTGGCCAGTTGCGAGGTGGCGCGCGAATACGGCGTCAAGCTCATCGCCATCACGGCGCTGGGTTCGCCGCTGGCGAAGATGGCCGATGTACTGCTGCCCATCAAGACCCTGGAAACCGACCTGATCTTCAAACCGTCCTCATCGCGTTACGCCATGATGGCCACGCTGGACATGCTGGTGCTGGAGCTGGCCCTGCTGCACAAGCAAAGCAGCCAGGAACGCCTGCGCCGCCTCAAGTACGTCCTCGACACCCACCGCGGCGGCGGTGACCTGCACCAGCCGCTGGGAGATTGACATGATATCCACCACCTCCGCCACCACCACTCATACCGCACAGGGCCAGCGCCGCTGCGATACCCTGATCCGCCACGCCCTGGTCATCGACGGCTCCGGTGCCGATCCCTTCACGGCCGATGTGGCCGTGTGCGAGGGTCGCATCGCCGCCATCGGCCAGCTCGATCAATGGCAGGCGACGCAGGAAATCGACGCCCGCGGGCGTGTGCTCGCCCCTGGCTTCATCGACGTCCACACCCACGACGATACCAACGTCATCCGCACGCCCGAGATGTTCCCCAAGCTCTCGCAAGGCGTGACCACGGTGGTGGTGGGCAATTGCGGCATCAGCGCCGCGCCGGTCCTCTTGAAGGGCGATCCGCCCGATCCCATGAACCTGCTGGGCAAGGCCGAGGCGTTCCACTATCCCAGCTTTGCCAGCTATGTCGAGGCGGTCAATGCGGCGCAACCGTCGATCAATGTGGCGGCCCTGGTGGGGCACACGGCATTGCGCAACAACCAGATGGATCGTCTGGATCGCGCTGCCACCGAGAGCGAGATCGCTGCCATGCGCGCGCAATTGCGCGAGGCGCTGGAACATGGTGCGCTGGGGCTGTCCACGGGGCTGGCCTATGGCAATGCCATCAACGCGCCCACTGCCGAAGTGCTGGCCCTGGCTGAACCGCTGGCCGAGTTCGGCGGCCTGTATGCCACCCACTTGCGCAGCGAATTCGCCGACATCCTCGAGGCGATGGAAGAAGCCTTCCGCATCGGCAAGCACGCCCGCGTGCCGGTGGTGATTTCGCACCTCAAGTGCGCCGGCGTCGAAAACTGGGGCCGCAGCAGCGAAGTGCTGCAGGCGCTGGAAGCCGCTGCGCGCCATCAGCATGTGGGCTGCGACTGCTATCCCTATACCGCCAGTTCCTCCACCTTGGACCTCAAGCAGGTGACCTCTGACTACGACATCCAGGTCACCTGGTCCGAGCCGCACCCGGAGCAGGGCGGCAAGATGTTGCAGCAGATCGCCGCCGACTGGGGCGTCGATCTGCACGCCGCGGCCGCCCGGCTGATGCCGGCTGGGGCGGTCTATCACTGCATGTCGGATGACGATGTTAATCGCATCCTGTCGCACCCGGCCACGGTGGTGGGTTCCGATGGCCTGCCCAATGATCCCTTGCCGCACCCGCGTCTGTGGGGCGCTTTCCCGCGGGTGCTGGGCTACTACAGCCGCGAGCAGAAACTGTTTTCGCTGGCCACCGCCGTGCACAAGATGACGGGCCTGTCGGCCCAGCGCTTCGGCCTGAAGCTGCGCGGTTTCGTGCGCGAGGGTTATCACGCCGACCTGGTGCTGTTCGATGCCGACACCATCCGCGACGCCGCCAGCTTCACCGATCCCATGCAACCGGCGCATGGCATCGAGGCGGTGTGGGTCAATGGACAACTGGCCTATCGCGGCCAGGACAAGCAAGCCACCAGTGCGCGTGCAGGGCGCTTCCTGGCGCGCATGGTGCAGAAAACGTCAGCCTGATTTTCCTGGAATTTTCGTTTCAACAGATTCAACAGAGATAGAGGAGTTCGCAATGAGCATTCAACGATTTGGTGTAGAAGGTGGCAGCGGTACCGGTGGGCAGCATTTGCCGTTCGCGCGTGCCGTGGCCGCCGATGGCTGGTTGTACGTGTCGGGCCAGGTGCCGATGGAAAACGGCGAAGTGATCGATGGCGGCATCGTGGCCCAGTCGCACAAGGCCATCCAGAACGTGCTGGCCATCCTCAAGGAAGCCGGTTATGGCCCCGAGCACGTGGTGCGCTGTGGCGTGTGGCTGGATGATGCGCGTGATTTTCCATCCTTCAACAAGGTCTTCAAGGAATACTTCGGCGCCAATCCGCCAGCCCGTGCCTGTGTGGTCTCCAGCATGGTGGTCGATTGCAAGGTCGAGGTCGATTGCGTGGCGTTCAAGCGTTGAGCTTGCGCTGGTGCCCAATAAAAATATAAATGATTTAAACGATTTATAAATTTGTGGTTCATGTCCGTCGGCAGGGGTGCAGTATCGCCGGCGGGTGTCTTTTTACCTTCGGAAGAGGAGCAACAGATGGAGGCTGTACAAGGCAGTGCGCTACTGGTCTATGCGCTGGTAGCGGTGATCGCACTGATCGTGCTGATCGCCAAATTCAAGATGAATCCATTCATCGTCCTGATCGTGGTTTCTCTGGTGCTGGGCCTGGCCGTGGGGATGCCCATGGGTGGCATCGTCAAGGCCTTCGAGACCGGCGTCGGTGGGGCCTTGGGCCATATCGCGCTGGTGGTGGGCTTGGGGACCATGCTGGGCAAGATGATGGCCGAGTCGGGCGGTGCCGAGCGCATCGCCAATACGATGATCCAGGCCTTCGGTGAAAAGAACGTGCACTGGGCCATGATGACGGTGGCCTTCATCGTCGGTCTGCCGGTGTTCTTCGAAGTCGGTTTCGTGCTGCTGGTGCCGATTGCCTTCAACGTCGCCAAGCGGACCGGGACCAATATGGTGCTGGTGGGCATTCCCATGGTGGCCGGCCTGTCGGTGGTGCACGGCCTGATCCCGCCGCACCCGGCAGCGCTGTTGGCGGTGACCGCCTATAGCGCCGACATCGGTCGCACCATCCTCTATGCGCTGATCGTGGGTATTCCTACTGCCATCATCGCCGGCCCCATCTTCGGCAAGCTGATCTCCAAGGTGGTGATCCCCAATCCCGATAATCCGCTGGTCTCGCAGTTCGTCGATGAGAGCAAGAAGGACCGTCAACTGCCAGGCTTCGGCGTCACGCTCTTCACCATCCTGTTGCCGGTGGCGTTGATGCTCATCGGTAGCTGGGCCGACCTGTTCTTCGCGCCCAAGACCTTTGCCAACGATTTCCTGCGCCTGATCGGCAATTCGGTGATCGCGCTCTTGATCGCTACCCTGGTGAGCTTCTGGACCTTTGGTCGGGCTCGTGGTTTCGGGGCCGACCAGATCCTGAAATTCACCAACGAATGCCTGGCGCCGATTGCCAGTATCACCCTGGTGGTGGGTGCCGGCGCCGGCTTCGGGCGCATCCTGATGGATGGCGGCGTCTCCAAGGCCATCGTCGGCATCGCCACCGATGCCCAT
>NZ_BADI01000522.1:0-4208 GCF_000333555.1 Herbaspirillum sp. B65
CAAATCTTTGCGGCATCGCAAAGATGTGAAATGAACAACAAGCCGAAAAAGCCCAATGATTAGATTTATTCCTTATTTATCATAGGCTTACTGCGGGGTCTCGCCCGGGGCTATCTTCTCCAATTCCAACCGTTATGGTCATTTCCTGCGCATCTGCTGCGGCCATCCCTTCACCCGTGAACTGGACCAGGCGCTGCGCCGGCTGGGCAGTATCGGCCATAGCCTGGCCGGACTGTAGTGGTCAGGAGTGCGAAACTCTCTAGCATGATCGCGGAGAAACAGGTATTGCCCGATAGGCCAAGCTGTTGCAGACTTGTCAGGAACATGTAAAGGACGGCGGACCTCCGATGCGCCGCCTTCATGGGCTTTCCAGGGAGACCGGGCCATGCCTGAGCAGCAGGACATCCACCAGACGCATCCGCTGCGCTTGCACGCGGCCATCGACGCCCACATGGCCGGGCGCCTGGACGAGGCCCGCGCCGTCTATGAAGCGGTGCTGGAAGAAAATCCTATCGACGCGGTGGCGCTGCATTTCTACGGCATCTGGCTGCACCAGGCCGGCCGCCATGCCGAGGCGTTGGACAAGCTGGAACTCTCCAGCGCGCTGGAGCCCGACAATGCCGCCTGGCACAACGACCTGGGCAACGTCCTCTTTGCGCTGGGTGAACTGGAGCCGGCCGCCCAGGCCTATGCCGATGCGCTGGCCATCACGCCGGAAGACCACTCCGTCTGGAATAACCTGGGGGCGGCCTATATGCAGCAGGGGCGCCAGGAGGATGCCATCCAGGCCTTCCAGCGCGCCATCGCGATTGCACCCGAATTCCAGCCGTCCTTGCTGCACCTGGGCAGTCTCTACGAGGCTGCCGGCGACAAGATGCAAGCCTCGCACTACCAGTGCCGCGCCTACGTGCTGCCGCCGATGGAAGGCAAGTCCTGGGAGATGGTGGGCATTTCCTTCTATTTCCTGGGCCGCCTGCAGGAGGCCGCGCAAGCCTATCGCGCCTGGCATGAGCAAGAGCCGGACAACCCTATCGCGATCCACATGCTGGCCGCCTGCTCGCAGGACGACGTGCCGCTGCGCGCCTCGGATCGCTATATCGAATCGCACTTCGACCGTTATGCCGACACCTTTGAAAGCAATCTGCTGCATAGCCTCGGTTATCGCGGACCCAGCCTGATCGGCCAGGGCCTGGCCCAGGTGGTGCCGCCGGCCCGTCAGTTCGCCGCCCTCGACATTGGCTGTGGCACCGGGCTGTGCGGGGTGCAACTGGCGCCGTATGCGCATCATCTGGTGGGGGTCGATCTGGCGGGCAAGATGCTGGAAAAGGCCGCTGCCACCGGCTATTACGATCAGCTGGAAAAGGCCGAGATCGGCGACTACCTGGCGCGCCATCCACAGTCCTGCGACCTGGTGACGGCCGCCGATACCATGATCTATTTCGGCGACCTGGCGCCAGTGCTGGCTGCGGTCGCTGCGGCCTTGCGCAGTGGTGGTTACCTGGTCTTCACGGTGGAGGCGTTGACCGCGCAGGATGCCGGCCAGTCAGGCTATTGCCTGCACGCCAGCGGGCGCTACCGGCATGGCCGCCATTACGTGCGCGCCCTGTTGCAGGCCAATGGCATGGAAGTGCTGCATGACAGCGACCAGATCTTGCGCGAAGAAGTACGTCAGCCGGTGGCGGGTATGTTGTTCGTGGCGCGCCGGCACTAGGCCGGCGGCCAGCGAGATGGTCTCAGGTGGTCTCGGGGGGCTTCAGGCCCGGTCGGCAGAGGCCTGCAGCGCAGCCTGCACCTGGGCGCGGCACGGGATGGGGTCCACTGCGCCGTAAGCGGTGGTCGAGAGTGCTGCCGCCACATTGGCGTAGCGCGCTGCCTCGAACGGATCGCGCCCTGCCATCAGCTCGGCCATGAATGCGCCACCGAAGCAGTCGCCCGCGCCGGTGGCATCCAGCGCCTGCACCGGGTAGGGCGCTACCAGCCGGCGCGCTTGCGGGGTGGCCACGTAACAGCCTGCATGGCCCAGCTTGAAGGCCACCAGTTGCACGCCATAGGCCAGCAAGCGGTCGACGATGGTGTCTCGGTCTTCCAGTCCGGTCAACATGGCCACATCGTCCCAGCTCGGCAGGCAGATATCGCACAGCCGCAAGGCTTGCTCCATCTTCTCGCGGGCGCGCTCCAGCGGCCACAGGCGCAAGCGCAGATTGGTATCCAGCGAGGTGGTCACGCCGCACTGGCGGGCAAATGCCATGGCCGCCAGCCCGGCCTCGCAGGCGGTTTCGCTGATGGCCAGGCTGATGCCCGACAGGTGCAGCGCGCCGGCGCCAGCGATGGCCGGCAAGGGCAGGTCGCTGGCGGCATAGCGGCTGGCGGCCGAGCCTATGCGGCGGTAATGGAAGTGGTGCCCGGCTTGATCATGGGTGACGAAGTACAGGCCCGTACTGCCGCCTGCATGGATGGCCACGTGCTGCACATCGACGTGCTCGCGCCGCCACAGATCCAGTAGATCGGCGCCGAAGTGGTCATCACCCACCGCGCTCAGATAAGCGCTGGCCGCGCCCTGGCGCGCGGCGGCGATGGCGAAGTTGGACGTGTCGCCGCCATAGCCTTGCAGGTACTGGCGCGGCGCATCGATGCGCTGGTTGAATTCGACCATGGCTTCGCCGTAGGCGAGGATGGGCTTGCTCATGTTCTGCTCGATCTCCATCTCCATCGTTGCATCAGAAATCAACATCAGAAGAAGGTCTGGACGATGTCGGTCACATCGAAGCGCTGGTCCACCACCACCAGGTGACGCCACTTGTCAAAGGTCAGACAAGGGTGGGAAATGTCGAAGGCGATCATGTCGCCGACCCGGATATCGTCGCCTTCGGCAATCTTGAGGTAGGCGTGCTGGTCCATCATGCCGGTCACTTCCCAGTGCGCCGGAGTGGCCTGTGGCTGGCTGTCCTGGCCCGGTCGGAAGCGCGTGACCGGGGCCGGCAGGCCGGCATCGAAGGCGGCGTCGCGCTTGCCCAGGGCGATGATGGCCTTGTCGGCTTCGGGAATCGATTGCACGTAGGCCCATAGTTGCAGGGCCGGCTGCAATTGGCTGCGCATCTGGTGCGCCACCGGATTGCGTACCTGGATCTGTGCCTGCGCGGCGCGATAGATGCCCACGTCATGGGTCAGGTAGCAGCCGGGGCGCAGCACCACTTCCAGCGCTGCGCCGATCTCGGCCTGGCCGAATTCCTCGGCCACCACGTCGTACCAGGCCGAACCGGCACCGGTCAGCACCGCCGGGCCACGTTCCAGGCGCCGTGCCAACCGGCCTTGCGCGGCCAACTCCTGGAGGCAGGCCACGGCACGTTGCAGGAAGCGGCGGATATCCACCTCTTCCTTGAGCACGCCTTCATACACTTCCACCCCGGCCAGGGCCAAGCTGTCCCAGCGCCCGATGGCCTCCAGCACCGCTGCCTGTTGCGCAGCATCGCGCACGCCGGTGCGGCCACCGGCCGGGCCCAGTTCCAGCAGCACGTTCAAGGTCTGCTTGCGCTCGGCGAAGAAAGCGCCGAGCTGCTCGGCCAGCTCGGCCGAGTCAACCAGGCAGAAGAATTCGAATTCGGGATCGGCCAGCAGCTCGGAGATGATGGCCATGTTGCGCTTGCCCACCAGTTGATTGGCCATGATCACCCGGCGCACGCCGTGGTGATAGGCCGCCAGGGTCTGGTGGGCGGTGGCCAAGGTAATGCCCCAGGCCCCGGTGTCGAGCTGGCGTGCAAAGAGCTTGGGCGCCATGGTGGTCTTGCCATGCGGGGCCAGCTTGACCTGGTACTGGCCGACGAAGTCCTGCATCCACTTCAGGTTGTGGGCGATTTTTTCCTCATACAACACCGCCGCCGGCAAGCTCACGTCTTCGTTGAGCAGGTTCCAGCGCACCCGGCCGGCCTGCTGCGGTGCCAGCGGCTGTTCCAGCGCCCCCAGCCCCTTGTTGAGTGGGTCGATCATGCCAGCCTGGAAGTGAACTTGGTAGTTTGTATCATTCATCGCTTCAGTTCCTGTGAAATTAGGATTGACGTAATAATATCCTTGAATTTACTATGTTTAAGCCGTGTTAGTAAATAACATAAATTGTTTAGGCGAGCCTTTTTCAGCGGCTTGCTTGCGCGAAGCCCTCTTAGGAGTCTTCCGCGATCGATCATTCCCCCCCATGGCCCAGACATTGACATCAT
>NZ_BADI01000521.1:0-1240 GCF_000333555.1 Herbaspirillum sp. B65
CTCTGACGACTCACCAACTGATCCTGTTGCCAGCGCGCCGATTCGGTCACGCGCACCAGTGGCGCCTGGCAGATCAGTTGGCTGCCCGCAGCCAGCCAGACTTGCAGATGCTGGCCGGGACGCAGGGTGAGGGTTTGCAGGGTGGTGGCTTCGGTCAGCGTGGGATGCATGTGGATTCTCCGTGGTGGGATGGGCTTGTCACACTGCCAGTCTAGGGAGCCCGCCCCAAGGGCAACAGGCACAGGAAAATTCGCTCTGCTGCGTAACAGGCTGAAGTTTTTTACTCTGTTACCCCTGCTTTTCGCCTACTCTGTATCTGTTCTGGTTGTGACCTGAAGAACATCATGACTGTTATGGATACCAGCCTGCTCCTCCCTACCCATCAGCCAGCCAGCGCGCCCGTGCCGGATGGCGCACCGTCCCCGTCACCTGCCGCCGAGAGCGCTCGCCAGCCGCTGTATCGCCGCCTGGCCGAGCATTACCAGGGCGCCATCCAGTCCGGTACCCTGGTGGCCGGCGACCGGATGCCCTCGGTGCGCGACCTGATGCGCCAGCACCAGGTCAGCCTCTCGACCGCCCTGCAAACGCTGCGCCATATGGAGGAGGGCGGCTGGCTGGAGGCGCGTCCGCGTTCCGGCTATTTCGTGCGCCAGCCGCGGCGGTCGGTGATTCGCCCGGTGCAGGAGCCCAAGAGCCTGATGGCCATCGATCCCGAGCAATACGCGGGCATCCACGAAAAGGTCTCCAAGTACATCGCTCTGCGCCAGAGCGGCGCACCCCGCATCGACCTGTCCGGCATGACCTGCGCGCCCGAACTGTATGCGGTGGAAACCTTGAAGCAAGCCGCCATGCGCGCCCTGCGCGAGCGGCCCGAGCTGCTCACCAGCGCCATGCCGCACAACGGCAATGCCACCTTCCGCCAGGCGGTGGCGCGCCGCGCGCTGCACCATGGGATGCGCATCGATCATGAAGAAGTGGTGGTCACCCACGGCTGCATCGAGGCACTCAACCTGGCCCTGCGCGCGGTGGCCGGGCCTGGCGACACCATCGCGGTGGAGTCGCCCACCTACTTCGGGTTGCTGCAGGCCTTGGAAAATCTGGGCATGAAGGCGCTGGAAATCCCCACCAGTCCGCACACCGGCATCTCGGTGGAAGCGCTGGAACTGGCCGTGCGCACCTACGGCAACATCAAGGGCGTGGTGGTGGTNGCCAACCTGCAAAACCCGCTGGGCTGCATCAT
>NZ_BADI01000520.1:0-1268 GCF_000333555.1 Herbaspirillum sp. B65
GAAAAACCGGCCAATGCCAAGTGGCTCACCGACGCAGAAAAGAACGCCGTCACCCAGCCCCTGGCCGCCGAGAACAGCGCACCGGGCAAGCACTTCTCCTTCAAGGATGCCTGCAGCAATTACCGTGTCTGGATCTGCGCGGCCGTGTATTTCTGCGTGGTCAGCGGCAATGCCACCATCGCCTTCTGGGCGCCGTCCATCATCAAGGAAATCGGCGTGAAGGGTAATCTGCAGATCGGCCTGATCTCCGCCATCCCCTTCGTGGCCGGCACGCTGGCCATGATCTGGAACGGCTTTCACTCCGACAAGACCGGTGAACGCCGCCTGCATAGCGCCATTGCCACCTTGATCGCCTGTATCGGACTGGTCGCCACCGGCATGACGCTGGGCAATGCCACTCTGGCGCTGTGCTCGCTGACGCTGGCGGCCATCGGCATCCTGGCCGCCTTCCCGGTGTTCTGGTCGATTCCCGCCGCCTTCCTGGCCGGCACCGCAGCCGCCGGCGGCATCGCCCTCATCAACTCCATCGGCAACCTGGCCGGCTTCGTGGCGCCCTACATGATCGGGGCCTTGAAGACCAGCACCGGGTCGCTGTCCTCGGGCCTGTACTTCGTGGCCGCACTGGAGTTCCTCGCCAGTTTCCTGGTGGTGGTGTTCGTCAAGAAGCATTGATTTCCCCGGCTGGCCGCCCTGCCCCGGCCAGCCTCTCCTGATTCACCCCTGATTCACCCCTGATTCACCCCTGATTCACCCTGTTGGAATAGAACCTCATGAAGCTGACCTTTACCCTCCCCGACCACTCCACCGTCCAGGCCGACATCACCACCCTGGTCATCGCCGGCTGGGCCGGCCGTGACATGGCCGCCATCGAGCATCACATCGAAGAACTGGAAGCCCTGGGCATTTCGCGTCCCAGTGCGGTGCCGCTGTTCTACCGCGTCTCGGCCAACCAGCTGTCCCAGGCCGCGCAGGTGCAGGTGCTGGGCCAGGCCTCTTCCGGTGAAGTGGAGACCTTCGTCTTCCGCGCCGGTGGCGAGCTGTACGTCTCGATCGCCTCCGACCACACCGACCGCAAGCTGGAAGCGCACAGCGTGGCCTTCTCCAAGCAGGCCTGCGTCAAGCCGGTCGGCACGTCCGCCTGGAAACTCTCCGAGGTGGCCGAGTATTGGGATGAACTGGTGATCCGTTCCTGGATTGAGGAAGACGGTGCCACCAAGCTTTACCAGGAAGGTACGCTGGCCTCGCTGCGCACGCCGGCCGACCTGATC
>NZ_BADI01000519.1:0-7896 GCF_000333555.1 Herbaspirillum sp. B65
AGACTGGAATGCTCTGACCAGTGAACCGAGTAGTCGCCTTGGCGAGGTCGGGACTAATCGTCTCAATAGAGATCTGGACGATGTGCAGGCAGGCATCTCAGGATTGCAAAAACTGCCGCATTACAATCAGGGCAGAGTATATCGGGGAGAAGGCGGGAACATCGACAAATATCGGGTTGGAGATCTGGTTTCTTATCAGAAATTTCTTAGCACCTCCAAGACATACAGCGATTCGTTTGCTCCTGGAAAAAACATCACCATTGTCATCGATGACATCAGAACCGGACGCGATGTGCAATTAATTTCTAATCAGGATCAAGAGCGGGAGGTCTTGTTCCCGCCATACGCCAAATTCGTCGTCACCCGTGTGGAAGACCGGAGACGCGCGGGCGGACAGTATCAAGGGATCTGGGTTTATATGAATGAAATTTAGCAACAGACTGGGGCAATTTTCGATGCAACTCGACAGTGTTGATTTGCTCGCAGATTGGGCCTGTACATAATTTTGTAAACGGACTATTGGCAGGAAACTGTCGCCTTGTCCGGAGTCACAATGAGTAAAAAGGAACGAGCCCTGGAAGTCGAACTGAACGAGCACCTGGGTCATGAGAAGCACGGGAGCGGGGCCAAGAAGCTTCTCCAGGTGTATCGGCAGACGGGGCCTGAGTGTCAGGCGCCGCAAGAGGAAACGCATCGCGGGCGTGGAGCGGCAACTGAAAGTTCCTGCGACGATGCCCAATCAGAGCTGGTCAATGGACTTTGTATCGGATAGATTGGCTGATGGCCGCCGCCTGCGCTGCCTGAACATCGTAGACGACTTCACCAAGGAATGCCTGGCTATCGAGGTTGATACGTCGCTGCCAGGCACACGGGTTGTATCGGTACTGTCGCGGCTATCAGAGCTTCGAGGATTGCCGCAATCGATTACCATCGACAACGGCCCCGAGTTCGCCGGCAAGGTGCTCGATGCCTGGGCCTATGCAAACGGATTGAAGCTGAACTTCATTGAACCTGGCAAGCCGCAGCAGAATGCCTACATCGAGAGTTTCAACGGCAAGTTTCGGGATGAATGCCTGAATGAACATTGGTTTGTTTCGATGCGGCATGCTCGTGAAATCATTGCGGCCTGGCGACGAGAATACAATTCTGAGAGGCCGCATAGTTCTCTTGGGTACCTGATGCCGCAACAGTTTGCAGAGACCTTTTTAACCGCAGACTCCAAGTCGTTCTCGTACTAAATTGGGGAGCAGGTCATGACCGCTTGGGATTTGATCACAGCCATTGTGTAAGTACCGCCCAAAAGGCTCTGCAGTTACCGGAGGGGGGATTCAGCGTAGGGAAATCCCTCTGACCTATAGTAAGGTAAGGACCCAATCCACCTAACAGTCCAATTTCGATCCGGACGCACACATGCACCTAACTTTTCACCCATTAAAGCCTCCAGACAACGTCCATAGTACTAACCTTGTAAATCTCGACTTCCCTGGCGTTCTCCGCATTCCTTGAATTTCCCGGTCCTCTGCTTACACTTTTAGTACCGATAGCCGGTACTGATTTTGTAAATTACGCGCCGAAAGTACCAATTTTGTAAATTCAATAACGGTCCCGTCTGGCGAGGTGAGCGTATGGATGATGCGGATGAGCAACGTGGCCGTAATGTCAAAGGTCTTGCCGATAGCGCCGATCTATCTCTCTGGCCGTCGGTAGACATCGCTGCGCTTACAGAAAAGCACCGCTTGGACTTTCTTAAAAGAAAGCACGCGGTGATGCTTTATCTCAGCGGAAATTCTTACGATGAAATACGCGCCCAATGTGGTATCGGCGGAATCCAGGTCTACCGACTTATTCGGGAGCGCTGCTTGGCAATTCATCCTGACGGTCGTTTGTACGGATGGCGTGCTCTTATTCGCAATCAAAATATCAAAGGTTACAACCGCCAAAGACCTATGACAGTTGATGATTGGGGGTACGGTACATCCGGGGCGCTTCGACTTGCATTCGATCGATACCCTCAAATCAGGATAAATTTTGAGAAACGGATTCTGAAAGCCAGTTCAGAAGTACGCCTAACTGAATCCAAAAAAAAGCCGAAAAAAGCATTGTGGCAGTGGTTGCTGGCGCAGTTTCGTAGGGAAGGGATGGAAGCTCGAGGGGAATGGCCTTTTAATACCAAATATTTTGGATACGCCGCCATTCGCCGTTTTGTTGAGCGAACAATGGAAAACAATCCCGCCAAAGCAACCTTGGCGATTGGTGGTGCGGATCTTGGGAAAAAGGCAAAAGCTGGAGATGGAACCGGGCGTCCCGTACTGAGGGTGTTTCAGCGTGTGGAGGTTGATGCCCATAAGCTGGACGGCAGATTTTGTGTGATGGTTCCTCAGCTGGACGGAGATGCGACTCCTAAGATCGTGCATCGGCTTTGGGTAATCGTTATTTTAGAAGTCCTCACCAGAGCAGTGCTTGGATACTATTTTTCAATGGGAAAAGAGGTCTCCAAGTCAGATGTACTTCAAGCGATCAAGATGTCACTCAGTAAGTGGAAGCGGAAACAAATTACTTTTTCCGACGAAGCCTATACCGCAAACGCTGCGCTTCCATCTGGTTACAGTGATCGCTTCGTGGGCATCTGTTATGACGAATTTAGTGTCGATGGGGCTTTAGCAAATACTTGCAAGACGGTGGAAACACAACTAAGAGATATTGCTGGGACAGTGCTTGTGACTCCTAATAACAGCTATGCGGTACGTCGTAGTAAAGATGACCGCCCTTTTATTGAAAGTTTTTTCACAAAACTTGGGAAAAACGGCTTTCAACGCATGAGCAACACAACCGGAGGGAAAGCGTCTGAAAATCTTGGTAAGTCAGGTGAAATGATCGCCGTGACTAGTCAGTTCCAATATGAATACGCACAGGAACTGATTGATGTATTTATCGCTAACTACAATGCTTCCCCTCACACAAGTCTAGGTAATCGCTCGCCGCTAGAAGTGCTGATTTACCTCAGCGGTCGGGGCGACTTCAATCCTCGGTATGCGGATCCAAAGGATGTTAATTGCATTTTCAGCGTACGCAAACCATGCACGGTGAAAGGGGGATATAAAACTGGCCGGCGACCATACATCAATTTTGAGGGGAGCCGTTATTCAGCTGATTGGCTCGACCGCCGGCAAGATCTAGTCGGAGAGAAAATATGGGCTATCAATGATGATGAATACAACGCATGCGTCATCATGGTTTCGACCTCAGACGGCGAAATTCTTGGCCACCTACGTGCCCATCCTCCTTGGCACCTGACTCCACACACTCTGCGTGTTCGTAAGCAGATAAATTCCCTCGTTGCCAGAAAAGTCATGCATTTGGCTCAAAACGTCGATCCAGTATTGGAATTTCTTGATTTCGCTGAGTCTCGCCCGAAAGGGAAACTACCTATTCATCCTGCTTACCTTGAAGCACGAGAGGCTTTAGTCCGTTCCCATCAAGACGTAGTGGATCGGAATCAGCTAATCAGCGAGAAAATCGATGCACTTATCGCGGACTCTCGCTCATCCAATCCCGGAAAAAAATCTCGCTCATTCGATAAAACTGGGTCAGCTACGACAAATGCAACGGCAGATTTTGCGTCGACCTCCCCAAGCCAATTGCCCGCCCGACGCAGAACGGTTGTTAAATAGAGGCATGAAATGGTCATGAAGGTGCCTCCCCAACATCCCATCCTCTCCAAGCAATATGCCATTTTCACGCCGGCGATTGACCAACTTGCAGAAGTAATCGGGGACTGGATTGAAGAGCAAGCTACAGGTGGCTATATCTGGGGGCCGTCTCGCTATGGAAAATCCAGGGCAGTTCAGTATTTCCTTAGCGAGATTCTCAGCGAGAGATTCGGGAAAAAGATTCCCCTTGTTATTATCAACCGCACTATGGCTCATAACAGCGCAGGCGCTTTTTTTTCGGACGTTTTGCGAGCGGCTGGTCAGAAGTATTGGGGTTCCCGGCAGACACCTCGCAAGAAGGAGCAAATGGCAATTAACTGTTTTCTTGCCCTCGCCAAAGGTGGTGGGTCCAACACGGCAATACTACTGATTGACGAAGCTCAAACAATGACAGATAAGGAGCTAATCTGGCTCACTGGGCTTCAAAATGAGATCGAAAATGCTGGAGTGATGTTAACCGTAATTCAAATCGGGTCTCATCAACTGGATTATGTTCATTCAATCCAAGCGCTCACAGGAAATGCGCATGTGTCAGCACGTTTTTTTGTTCGCTCAGCGCAATTCCATGGCATTTCCAGTATCGAACAGGTGAAATATGTGCTGATTGGCTATGAGAATGATTCTGAATGGCCAGCAAACAGTCGCACGTCGTTTACCGAAGCATTTGGGATGCGGCCCGGCCAACTTACCTCCTTATCTCAAATTTTATGGGAGACATTTGTCAA
This sequence comes from Herbaspirillum sp. B65, assembly GCF_000333555.1. Taxonomy (NCBI): domain Bacteria; kingdom Pseudomonadati; phylum Pseudomonadota; class Betaproteobacteria; order Burkholderiales; family Oxalobacteraceae; genus Herbaspirillum; species Herbaspirillum sp. B65. The sequence continues at coordinate 4,436 of NZ_BADI01000519.1, forward strand.
ATTCTTTCCCAAGGAGTACATCGAAATGCAGGCCAGTATTGAGATTCCGATGCAGCATTTTGCTCGTACTGTGGAAGCTATTCTGAAGGCCAATGCAGCTGGTGAAAATTGGGACGAATTATGCTCCGAAAAGTCACTTGCAGAAATCATCGCGAAAACAGCTCTTGACCGCCATCTCCAACTTGTTACCGCGGCCTTCCTGCGTAAGAAACCTGACAGGGGGCGGGTATGAGAATAAGATCGGCATATCAGGAGAAAACAAAATCCACCTTTTACAGGGTGGCCTGGGGCGACTGGGCCAGCAAGGATTTTCAGTCGGTATGGCTTACCCTGCACCGTTTTGTAGTTCTCAACGGTCCGACGTTAGATGAATTTCAAGCTGATTTTTGCATCCCCATTGGCGAAAAAAAGCTTGCCCAAAGACCGTGGGCTCAAGTCGAAGGGGTTGTCATGCAGGGGCATTGCAGTCTCCATCCAGATCATGTTGTGTTGCGGGGGCGGCCGATGAGCCAGTAGGCGCTCATGCCGAAGACCACACCCCAGAATGCCGCGCCCAGGCCAAACAGGCTCATGCCGGAGGCGGTGGCCAGGAAGGTGATAACGGAGGGCTCCAGGTAGCCGCCCTCCTGGCTCATCAGGCGCAGGTTGGACACGATGGCGCCGATCAGCGCCAGGCCGGCCAGGGCGGCGATCAATTCCTTGGGGAAGGCGGCAAACAGGGTCACGATGGACGCCGCAAAGGTGCCACCGATGAGGTAGAAGACGCCATTGGCGATGCCGGCAATATAGCGCTTGCCGGGTTCAGGATGGGCGTCCTTGCCGGTACACAGGGCCGCCGTGATGGCCGCCAGCACGATGGTGATGCCGCCGAAGCAGGCCATCGCCAGCGAGGCCAGGCCGGTGCCGGTGACCACCGCGCGCGTGGGCGGATGGTAGCCAGCCAGTTGCAGCACCGCCATGCCAGGCAGGAACTGGCCGGTCAGGCTCACCAGCACGAGCGGCACGGTCAGGCTGAAGAACACGCCGAGACCCACATGCGGGGCGATGAAGACGGGCCGCGCCAGTTCCAGGCTCACTGCCCCCAGGTCGGTCCTGCCGCTGGCGAAGGCCACCGCGAAACCGGTCAGCGCCACCACCACGATGCCATAGCGCGGCCACCAGCGGCGTCCGGCCAGGTAGGCCGCGAGCATGGCAAACACCATCAGCGGCGCGCCCACGCTGGAGCGAAAGGCTTGCACCCCGAACTGGAACAGGATGCCGGCCATCATGCCGGCCGCGATGCCTTTGGGAATGAAGGCCAATATCTTTTCGAAGTAACCGGTCACACCGATGGCAATGAGGATGAGCGCGGCCATCAGGTAGGCTCCCACCACCTCGCTCATGCTGATGCCGGGGAAAAGACTCAACAACAGCGCCGTGCCCGGCGCCGACCAGGCGGTGATGATGGGCAGCCGGAACCACCAGCTCAAGAGCAGGCCGCTCACGCCCGCCCCCATGGAAATGGCCCACACCCAGGACACCAGTTGCGGCGTGGGTACCTGGCCCGCGTGCGCGGCTTGCACGAAGATCACCAGCGGCCCTGCATAGGAAATCAGGACTGCCAGGAAACCGGCTACCCAGGCGGTGAGCGAGCCTTGTCGTTGGACCATGAATCGTTCCTTGCTAATACGTCTGATACGGCTGAGATGGCACAAATGACACAAATGGCCCGGCGCCCGGGTGGAAGTCCACCGCAGGCGCCGAACCAGCGATCCGTGAATCGATCTTAAACGCTGCGCGACACCGGCGTGGCCGTGACGCTGGGCGCCGCAGGAGTCACCGGACGGGCATGACGGTAACGCAGCATGAAGATGCCCATGGCCAGCGCCGCTACCAGGCCGGGGATGGCAAAGACCAGGAAGTTCATCTTCAGCGGCAGGGCCGCCGCCATCAACGCGCCACCCAGCAAGGGACCGACAATGGCGCCCGAGCGCCCCACACCGGAGGCCCAGCCCAGACCGGTGGAGCGGCTGGCCAGCGGATAGAACTGGGCGGTGTTGGCGTACAGCAGGATCTGGGTACCGATGGTGGTCGCGCCAGCCACGATGATGAGCAGGTACAGCACCGGGGTCGGGCTATTGAAGCCCAATAGCGCAATGGCTACCGTGCCCACGGTAAAGAAACTCACCACCACCTTGGGCAGGGTGAAGCGATCGCCCAGCCAGCCGCCACCGATGGCGCCGACCACGCCGCCGAAGTTGAGCGCCAGCAGGAAGGACAGCGAAGAACCCAGGCTGTAGCCGGCACTGGCCATGAGCTTGGGCAGCCAGGAGCCAAGCGCATAGACCATCAACAGGCAGCAGAAGAAGGCAATCCAGATCATCAGCGTGCCCACCGGGCGATCCTGCTTGAACAGGTCCAGCATCGGTGCGCCGGCCCCCTTGGCATCGGCTTGCACCAGTTGGGTATCGGCGTCGATACGCAGGTGCGGTGCGACCTGGGCCAGCATGGCGCGGGCCTGTTCCTGCCTGCCGGCACGCAACAGGAAGCCGACCGATTCCGGCAGCTTCCACAGGATCAGCGGCAGCAGTACCAGCGGCACGGCGGCGGCGAAGAACATCGATTGCCAGCCGAAATTGGGCAACATCCAGATCCCCAGGCCGGCACACAGCACGCCACCCAGCGAATAGCCGCTGAACATGATGGCCACCAGGGTGCTGCGCAAGCGCTTGGGCGCATATTCATTCATCAGCGCCACGGCATTGGGCATGAGGCCGCCGCAACCGAGACCGGCCAGGAAGCGATAGACGCCGAACTCGCTGGGCGTGCTGGAAAAACCGCTCAGGAAAGTGGAAACGCTAAAGAGCACGAAGCTGATCGCCACGCCCTTCTTGCGACCGATGCGGTCGGCCAGCGGGCCGAAGATGAAGGCGCCGAACATCATGCCGAACAGTGCATAGCTGCCCAGCGCACCGGCCTGCACCGGCGACAGGCTCCAGTGCTTCATCAGCACCGGCAAGACAGCGCCGTAGATGAAAAGGTCATAGCCATCGAACACCAGCAGCAATGCGCACAGGCACATCACCATCCAGTGGAATCGGGTAAAGCCTGCGCCATCGATGATCTGGCTGACTTCCTGGTTTTTCATGGGGTCTCCTCCTTTATGTCGGTCATGTTCCGTCGTTGTTATAGGTATGTGGTAGCGCGGACTCCGGGTGCTGCAATCAGGCTCAGGTCGGGGACGCCTCCTTCTTGCGCAGATGCGCCACGGCCTTGATCTCGATGATGTAGCCGGGCGCCCCGCCCAACATGTGGGCGCCGATGGCGGTCCAGGCCGGCAGCGGATAGGCGCCCAGGTAACGGTTGCGCACCTTGATGAACAGCGGCAGGTCGCGCATGTCGGTGTGGAAGGTGGTCAGGTCGACGATGTCTTCCAGCTTGCCGCCAGCGGTCTCCAGCACCTGCTGAGTTCTCGAAGGCTG
>NZ_BADI01000518.1:0-7770 GCF_000333555.1 Herbaspirillum sp. B65
CGAGGTCACGCTAGCAGAAACGCCTTTGAACTGTGTAAGGTAGGCCAGAGAAAATGTCTTGAAGATGTAACTGAGCGCGTTGTAACCGACGGCGACAAAGAACACAACAGCGAGCCCTTTGACATTGGTGTTCCACAATTCGCGGAAGGGGCGTTTGTGACGAAGGGTTTCTTCGGCATGTTGATACGCCGGCGTTTCCGGCAAACTCCTGCGCACCCAGAGACCCACCAGTACCAGGAAAAAGCTGAGGAGAAAAGGAATACGCCAACCACCGGCGAGCAGAAACTGTTCGCCATTGACGGTCAATAGATAAACGGTCAGCGACGATAGCAACAGGCCCAGGTTCAGTCCCAGGGCCGGCCACGCACCTTGCCGGCCCTTCTTGTTCTCGGCTGCATGTTCGTAGGAAGTCACCGCTGCGCCTGCCAATTCGGCGCCCGCTCCCAGTCCCTGCACAATACGGATCAGCACCAGACATAAGGGGGACCATACACCGATGACAGCGTAGGATGGGAGTAGGCCGATAGCAGTCGTGCACAAGCCCATCATGCAGAAAGTAACGAACAACATCCGCTTGCGGCCATAGCGGTCGCCGAAGTAGCCGAAAAACAGACCGCCAATCGGTCTTGCCACAAAACCGATCGCAAAGGTAGCAAAGGCTTGTAGCGAGGCCGTCGCTGGTTCAGAGACATCGAAGAAGATCTTGCTGAAAACAATCGATGCCATCGTCGCATAAAGATAGAAGTCATACCATTCCAACATTGAGCCGACGATGGTTGCTGCTGCTACTTTGCGCAAACGCTTTTTACTTTGTGTCGAGGTTTCATGTTCTGGTTTTTGAATGTTCACAATGTCTCCATGAATTAGTTTTTGTTTTCTCACACCGGACGCACAAGTTGATTCGGTCAGGTAGCGGCAGGTCACTGCAAGCTATCCCTTACGTAAAAAACTTAGTGCTTCATTACTTCACGAACGATGTATTCGGCAATGGCCAGCGATGACGTGGCGCCAGGAGAGGGGGCATTACGGATATGTGTAATATTGCCGCGTTGACGAATCACGAAATCGTCAACCAGGGCACCATTGGCTTCCATTGCTTGGGCACGAATCCCCCTGACAGCCGGGACAATGCCGACGTCGGCCAGCGTCGGAACATATCGGGCCGCCTCGCGCACAAAGCTGGCTTCGCTTACCACAGTCTTGAGCTCACGCAACGTTGCCGCAAAGTTGCGACCGGCAAACTTCCAAAAACCAGGGTAGCTAGCGAAACTGAAAATGTCGGTCAGATTGATGCTTCGTCCATCATAGTTTTCGCGACCGAGTGATATGAACGCGTTCGGGCCGATTGTCATCTGACCGTCGATGCGTTTTGTGAAATGAACTCCCAGAAAGGGAAAGCGCGGATCCGGCACCGGGTAAATCAAGCCCTTGACATGCGACTTGAAAACCTCGTCGATCACATAATATTGGCCGAAGAAAGGCACAATGCGCGGCATCGCATGATCGCCTGAACGTTCGGCTAAACGATCGGACTGTAAGCCGGCACACGCAACCACCTGATCGAACCCGGTATCGAACATCTCTCCGTTGGCAAGTTCAACCCGGACTTCAGCATTTCGCTCAATCAGTCGTCCAACAGGTGAATTAAGACAGATGCGACCGCCACGGGCCGTAATTTCCTTGGCAATGATGGTCGCGACCTGACCGTAGCTGACGATGGCCGTTTTCGGCGAATGCAAGGCACTCAAACCAACGCAATTAGGTTCAATTTCACGTAGTTCACTGGGCCCGACTAACCGTAACCCTGGTACGCCGTTGGCCTGTGCTTTTCGGTAAATGGCTTGCAGGCGAGGAAGCTCTTCCTCTTTGAGAGCGACCACCACTTTGCCACACTCGTCATAAGGGATCGCATTGTCGCGGCAATAGTCGCTAAGCAGTGCTACTCCACGTCGACAAAGCCGCGCCTTGAGCCCCCCAGGCTCATAATATAGGCCGGCATGAACCACCCCTGAATTGTGGCTGGATTGGTGACAAGCGACACTGGACTCCTTTTCGAATACCGTCACTGTGGCTTCGGGAAAATCTAACATCAACTGACGCGCGACTGCTAGGCCGTTAATTCCACCACCAATAACCGCATAACGATTTTTGTTCATGGCTCCTCTTACAAAAAATAGCAAGCTCTTCATTGCGTGCCCCCATCTTCACTGCTGAGGAAGGAGGCGGGTCTTGGCGTCATTCATATCCATCGTGACCAGCACCGAGCAGACCAATGCCAGCGACGCAGCCCTCTGTGGATCTATGCGGACGTGAATCTTTAAATAACTACGACATAAATAAAAGCGAAAAAATATGTACAATAAATTTCGAAAAAATCGAACAAGAGACGGCAATGACCTTAAAGCAACTCGAAGCGTTCTATTGGGCGGCCACCTGTGCCAACTTTGGAATCGCGTCCGAACGCCTGCATTTATCGATATCTTCGCTTTCCAAGCGAATTTCAGAGCTGGAACTATCGCTCGGGATTTCCCTCTTCGACCGCAGCGGCCACCGGGCCATGCTCAGCGAAGCAGGCCAGGCCCTGCTCCCGCAAGCGCAAGCCCTGCTTGATAACGCTGCTAGAGTGCGCGCCACCTTTGCTCCCTCCGTTGGCCTGGTTGGTCGTTGCGCCTTTGGTGTTGGAGAACTAAGCGCCCTTACCTGGCTGCCGCAATTCATGGTTCAAGTCCGGGCACGACATCCCAAACTGGTGCTTGAGCCCTATGTTGATGTCGGTGCGGTTCTGGAAAGCCGGGTCGCTAAAGGTGAGCTCGATTTTGCGATCATCGCCGGGCGCTCATCACACTACGACATCTTGTCGCAACCGCTCAGTCAGGAGCAATTCATCTGGGTAGCAGCGCCGGCCTTGGCGGTGTCTGACGACTCTCAGAGGGTATATAGCGCCGTCGATCTATTGCAGGCGGGTCAGCCGATGATTGTTTTGCCACCCTCAGCGGGCAGCACACGACTGATCGATGATTGGTTGCTGGAACACGGCATCACGGCCGTTGAGCGTATAAATTGCAATAATTGGGGTGCCATTGCCGGGATGCTGATTGCGTCAGTCGGCATAGGTATCCTTCCCGCTGGCTGGAGTCAAAAGCTGCTTGACCAAAACCTGCTTCGACCGCTCGCTGGCGGGGAACTGCCAACTTCGCTGACCTATTCTTTCCAATGGCGACGCGGAGACAACCGTCCACTACTCGATCCGCTCCGACGACTTTCCACCCAATGTGTGGACTTCACCATCGATATTTCCCGACCAATATCGGTCTGAAATAGAAATAGGGCGAAATGTTTCCATTTGGAAATGCTCTCTAATCCATAGGAATAAAAAATCGCATTCGCTCCTGCCCCCGATCGAGGTAGTGAACCCTTTTGAATGCTTGCAGTCTATTTCGGGCTTGTCTGCGTGGGATTCATTTTTTCTTCTGCGTCGATGTCTTGCGTGACGCGGAAGGCATAGGGGAGAAGCCATGATACACAGCGTTTTCTGCCTCAGCGTGTGCGCTTTGCCAGCGGGCAGCAACGCCAATGCCGATGTCGATGAGCGCCCCCGTAACGGCTACGATCAGGGCGTCACCTCTGTCCGCGAGTCCCGGCAGCCAGGCCCCAAGCTTAAGGATTATCTGGAATATCTCCAGTATCTGCGTGACCACGGTCGCTTCTGGCGTTTGGAAAAAGCGCTTCAAGAGCTCAACAATAAAGATCGGGCAGCTTGGATCAGGCTGTAAAAAGCATCCGCAATTTTGTCCGCTGTTGTTCAGAACTCACCGGAGTACCCATGAACGATCTGCTTGATGCCGCCCAGGCCTTGCGCACGCTGATGAATGCCCAGCGGCAGAACAACCGCCTGTTGCGCCTTTCTTTCCCGCGTGACGACGCGCCTGCCGATGCGCTGATGGTGGCCAATCGTCTCAGCGCCTACGAAGGCATGAGCCGCGATTTCCAGTTCACCGTCGAAGTTCTCTCCGACAATCCAGACATCGCCCTCAAGGATGTCATGGCGAAAATGGTCACCCTTGAACTGGTGCGCGCTGATGGCAGCGTGCGCTACTTCAATGGCTACGTCTTCGATTTCCGCTTCGTCAGACAGGATGGCGGCTTTTCCTATTACGACCTGGTCGCCTTGCCGTGGCTGGCCTTTCTGCGCTATCGGCACGACAACTACCTGTTCCACGGCAAGACGGTGCAGCAACAGACGACCGAGATTTTCAACGACTACGACATGCGCGACTGGCAGTGCAAGGGGCTGCAGGGCGACGCGCCGATGACCGATGCCTGCCAGTTCGACGAGAGCGATTACAACTATCTGCATCGCCGCTGGGAAGCGCTTGGTTGGCATTATTGGTACGAGCACCGCAAGGACGGCCATACCTTGATGCTCTGCGGCGACAGCACGCAAGCCGAGCCGATCGACGGCAGCGGACAAATGCTCTGGCAGGGCAGAAGCGGGGTCAGGGACAGCGGCCTGCATTCGTTTTCTTCGATCCGTACTGTGGCGGCTACAGCCTATGCCGCGTCCAGCTTCGACTTCAAGAGCCCAAGGCCGATTCGTGCCGATGCCCCCACCATCAACAAACAAGGTGTGGTGCCAAAGCTCGAAGTCTATGAATATGCCGGTGCCTATGGCTACAAGAACTCGGCGGATGGACGCGATTTCGTGCGTATGCGCATCGAAGAAATCGAAGCGGCGAGCAAGCATTTCAAGGCCAAGGGCGATGACGATCACGGCCAGTGCGGCCGTTCTTTTGTGCTCAGCGGTCATCTCGATGCGCGCTCGGCGGGCAATGAAGATAGTCAATTCCTGATCCTCGAAGCCAGGCATGAGGTGAGCAACAACTATGAAACGCGCCAAGGCAGCACAGCTGCGTATGACGTCGAGCTCACCTGCCTGCGCAAGAAAATCCCTTGGCGTCCGGGACGCGGTTTCAACAGCACCGAACCCAAGATCTATGGCGTGCAAACCGCCATCGTCGTCGGTCCTGCCGGTGAAGAAATCTATACAGATGAATACGGTCGCGTCAAAGTGCAATTCCACTGGGACCGTGAAGGTGAGTACAACGAAAAATCGTCCGCCTGGGTGCGCGTGGCCAGCACCTGGGCCGGCAGCAATTTCGGTTTCATGGCGGTGCCGCGGATCGGCCAGGAGGTCATCGTCCAATGGCTGGACGGCAACGTCGATCGGCCCTTGATCACAGGTCGAGTATTCAACCAAAGCAACATGCCACCGTGGCCGCTACCCGACAACAAGACGCAAACCGGCATCCTGTCCCGTTCTTCGCATGACGGTGGCTATGACAATGCGAACGCCTTGCGTTTCGAGGACAAGAAAGGACAGGAAGAGGTGTGGCTGCACGCCGAGAAGGACCAGCGTATCGAAGTCGAACACGATGAAAGCCACTGGGTCGGCAATGACCGCAGCAAGACCATCGACCATGATGAGACCGTGCACGTCAAACATGACCGCACCGAAACGGTGGGCAACAACGAAACCATCACGGTCCACAACAACCGTACCGAGCAGGTCGATCAGAACGAAATCATCAATATCGGTGCCAATCGAACCGAAGAGGTCGGACAGAACGAAACGATTTCCATCGGCGCCAACCAGTCCATCACGATTGGGCAGAACAAGACCGAGACCGTCACCATCGCCAAGGCACTGACCGTTGGCGCCGGTTATGCCGTCAGTGTTGGCGGGGCCATGAATACGGCAGTGGGACTGGCGCAGCTCGAAGAAGTCGGATTGAACAAGAGCGTGATGGTCGGCAAGACATTCAACATCACCGCAGGCGATGAATTCAAGATCACCGTCGGCAAGTCCACCATGGTCATGAAATCCGACGGTACCGTGCTCATCAATGGCACCAAGTTCAACTTTGAGGCCAGCGGACCGGTACAGATTTCCGGTAAAGATGTGGATGTGAACTGAGACAACTGAGACCATGCGGTTCATCAATCACACCCCATTTCCCGCCTTGGCGTTCGGCGGTGTAGGGCACAACGGCGAAGCGTTCCACGTGCTCGTCTTGCGTCAGACGTTCACATGGAATGCGGCATCAGAACTGATCTTCGCCGATGAACAGCAGCCGCTGTGCGAAGCCGATGAATTCTTTGGGGATGATCTGCAAGGCAGCGTGCGGCAGGAGTCCGACCTGTGTCCGTACAAGCCGCGCTGTGACGTCATCGTCAATGCCATGGCTTATCCGCCCCGCGCCTTGAACGGCAAGCCGCCGCACCGTTTCCCGGTGCGGGTGGTCGTCAAACGCCCTGACACCCCGGTACCGCCGCCACCCAAGCCGCAAGGATTGAACCCGTTCATGCCTGCATCGCCAGAGGCCTTGGCAGCGTGGCGCGCGGAGGTGGAGCGTGCCAAGAACTCGGTCATTCCTGGCGAACGCTTGATCGATAAATCGCTGGTCATCCATGGCCAACGCCGCTTTGTCAAACGGGCAGGCTTGCTGCGTCTGGCGGCGACGCTGCTTAAATTCGGCACACTCGGCATCATGCGCTTGCCAGCTTGGCGCTTGACGAAGCCGGAGCCGGCCAAGGTCTTGCCCGTGCGACTGGAACATGCCTACGGCGGACAATGTCGCATCGACGGCAATCGCCGTGCGGCCAGCAAAGTCCCGCAGCAGTACCGCCTGACCCAGCAACAAGCAGCAGCGCACCCCGAACAGAGACAGCCTCCAGTTGCCCATGAAGCGCTTGCCGCCAATCCTGTCGGTCAGGGGTGGGCGCGGGACTGGTATCTCGACGCGACCAAGACCGCAAATGTGTCCGCGCCGCAGATTGAACATCCCCAGCAGCCCATCACCTTGAACCATTTCAGTCAGGCGCGCACCGGCCAGCTCGACCATGCCGAGACGCTCGTCGCAGGGCTGGGCATCCGTCCCAAGGGTCATCCAGAACGCGCCAGGCTGGCCGGAACGATAGACGAAAAGTTCATCAACAGCGGCGCACCGCTACCGGAAGATTTCGACTTTGCGGTATGGAACGCTGCCTGGCCGGATCAGCAGATCGAGGCCTTGCAGGGCGATGAAATCATCGAGCTGACCAATCTGTGCCAGCGCGGGACGCCTGGCGTGATTGAGGATGAGCAAGGCAATTCGGTATTGCAGCTCTCAATGCCACCCTATCAGCCTTACGTTCTTGTTCGTTTCGAGTCAGGCCAACTGGCGCCCTTGGCGCTATCGATCGATACGCTCATTGTTGAACCTGATGCGCGAACGGTCGCCATGGTATCGCGTGCCGTCTTGCCTGTTCACCCCGCTATTGGCTGCCTGGAAGCTCGCCAGATGTCTCGCGCGCAGTGGCAAGCAGCCTGGCGTTCTGCGGCAACGTTGAACAATTGAAATGGACGTCAGCGGCAAACCAACAGATCAGAAAATGCAAGCGACATGATAGTGGAGCACAACACGCCAGCGACAACCAGGAGCGCCGCCCATGGGTAATCTGATCGGAGCACGCAAGTCTGACAGCTTCAAGGCAGTGTCCACCGCGCCGTCCTTTAACAAGACGCCGGTAGGCAGCAGCACGCCAGCACTGCCTTATCCAACGGTCGCGGACTTGTCCAACAGTGTCGCTGTGGTCGTTGAGCAGCACGCGGCCGCGCTGCGCCTTCACCAGGCCGGAGATGGCCAACAGCGACGTGCTCTTGCCGGCGCCATTGGCACCGACCAGTGCGGTGATCTCGCCTTCGTTCAGGGACAGGCTGATGCCCTGACC
>NZ_BADI01000517.1:0-3015 GCF_000333555.1 Herbaspirillum sp. B65
CGCGCCGCCACCTTGGCCATCTCGTCGAACTTGGCACCAGTCAGGCCGCGCAGCACCGCAGTGCTGGGGTTGGGCGGTTGCGCCAGGCCCTTGGCAGCCAGCGGCGCTTCGCGGCGATTCCACTCGGCCAGCAGATCATGCGACGGCAGGCAACCCATCAAGCCCGGGTGGGTCAGGCCGGCGATGCGCACGCCAGGGATGTGGCGCGAGGTGGCATACAAGCCCTTCAAGTCCCAGATGGCCTTGTCGGCTTCGGGGAAGTAATCGGCCAGGAAACCACCGCCGTTTTCCTTGGCAAAGACACCCGAAAAACCGACCGGCGTCACCGGCTTGATGTCCAGCAGATCGATCACCAGCAAGTCACCCGGCTCGGCACCTTCGACATGGAAAGGACCGGTCAGCGGATGGGCACGGGTCAGATCGACGTTCTTGACATCGGAAACGTCATCGGTGTCCTGGATCTGTGCGTCCAGGAAATCCAGCGATTCGATCAGGATGGATTCGCCCGGCTTGACCGAGGCCAGGAACGGCAGGTCCGGGTGCCAGCGGTTGTGCCCCAGTTCGGCCTGCTCTGCCAGCGGGACGCCGGGCTTGATCTTGAAATGTTGCATACGATCTCCTTGGTGGTGGGTGTGTGATGACGACCTCGGGGGCGCTGGGCCTCAGGCCGCCGGCTCGGTAGGAATCCCCGGCATCGGACATTCGGGCGTGCCGGCACTGTTGCGGGTCAGTGCCTCGACCTGGGCACGTGCCGCCTGCGGATCATTGACCCAGGTGCGGTAGAAGTCGAAAGGACAGTCGGCCACGCCGGCCGGCGACTCGCCCGAATTGATCTTGCCGGTGTAGCCGCGATGCAGCAGCTTGTAGAGATGGTTCTGCGACTGCCAGTTGCGACGCGCATCGCGGATGGCCGAGATCGACAGCTCGGCATACTGGATGCCCATTTCCTCGGTGCCGCATTCGCCCAGCGTGCGACCATCGAAGCCGACGATGGCCGAGTGGCCGAAGTAGGAATAGACGCCATCGAAACCGGCGGCATTGGCCACGGCCACGTACAGGTTGTTCATCCAGGCCATGGCCTGGAGACCATGATCTGCTGTTCCTTGGCCGGATACATGTAGCCCTGGCAGCGCACCACCAGTTCCGCGCCCTTCATGGCGCAATCACGCCAGATCTCGGGATAGTTGCCGTCATCGCAGATGATGAGGCTGATCTTCAAGCCCTTGGGGCCGTCGCACACATAGGTGGTATCGCCCGGATACCAGCCTTCGATGGGGGTCCACGGCATGATCTTGCGGTACTTCTGCACGATCTCGCCCTGGTCGTTGATGAGGATCAGGGTGTTGTAAGGCACCTTGCGCGGATGCTCTTCATGGCGCTCGCCGGTCAGCGAAAACACGCCCCACACGCCGGCGATGCGGCAAGCTTCGGAAAAGATGGCGGTCTCCTCACCTGGAATGGCGGCGGCCGTCTCGAACATTTCTTCACGGTCATACATGATGCCGTGCGTGGAATACTCCGGGAACACCACCAGATCCAGCCCCGGCAATCCCTGCTTCATACCGACCAGCATGGCGGCGATCCGCCGTGCATTCTCCAGCACCTCGCCGCGCGTATGCAGGCGCGGCATCTTGTAGTTCACCACGGCTACGCCAACGGCGTCGCGGCTACTTGAAATGTCTCCATGTCGCATGAGCTTGCTCCTCTGAAAAGACGGTCACATCAGACCGACAGGTACTTGCTGATGGTGGGTGCATCGACGTTTGCGCGCGTGTCTTCGTAGACGAAGCGGCCCTTGTCGATGACCAGGAAGCGGTCGGCAATCTCCAGCGTGAAGCTCAGCACCTGCTCCGAGACCACGATGGTGAGCGCGCGGATCTTGCGGATTTCCTTCAAGCTCCGGGCGATGTCCTTGATGATGGAAGGCTGGATGCCTTCGGTCGGTTCATCCAGCAGCAGCACCCGCGGATTGGTCGCCAGCGCACGGGCAATGGCCAGTTGCTGCTGCTGGCCACCGGAGAGATTGCCGCCCTTGCGGGTACGCATGTCGTAGAGCACCGGGAACAATGAATACAGTTCATCAGGCACCTTGCCCCGGGCCGCCGCGGGCAAGCCGGTCTGGATGTTTTCCAGCACCGTCATGTGCGAGAAGATCATGCGCCCCTGCGGCACATAGGCCACGCCGCGCTCGACACGCTGGTGGCTTTCCAGGCCACCGAGTTCCACGCCATCGATGCTGATGCTGCCGCCGCGCAGCGGCAGGATGCCCATCAGGGTCTTGAACAGCGTGGTCTTGCCCATGCCGTTGCGGCCCATGACGGCGACGATTTCTTCCTTGGCCACCGACAGATCGACGTCGTGGATGACCTTGCTCTGGCCGTAGCCGGAAGCGAGTTGCGAGACTTTGAACATGGCAGGCTCCGAGGGGGATGGGGGTTCAGTGACCGAGGTAGACATCGATCACCTTGGGATCGGACTGCACCTTCTCCATGCTGCCTTCGGCCAGGATCTTGCCCTGGTGCAGCACGGTGACCTTGTGCGCGATGCTCTTGACGAAATCCATGTCGTGCTCGATCACCACCACCGAACGGCCCTGGCTGATGCGGCCCAGCAGCTCGGCAGTCTTTTCGCGTTCGGACACGCTCATGCCGGCCACCGGTTCATCCAGCATCAGCAACTCCGGCTCCTGCATCAGCAACATGCCGATTTCCAGCCACTGCTTCTGGCCGTGCGAGAGCAAGTCGGCCTGGGTATGCAGTTGCTCTTCCAAAAAGATGTCGGCAGCCACCGCCTCCACCCGCGCCACCACATCCGGCGAACGCTTGAAGGTCAGCGCGCCGAACACCTTGCGGCCACGCGGGAAGGACATCTCCAGGTTCTCGAACACGGAGAGGTTCTCGTAAATGGAAGGCGTCTGGAACTTGCGCCCTACCCCCACGCGCACGATGGCGTGCTCACTCATCTTGGTCAGTTCATGGTTGTTGAACTTGATGCTGCCGGAGGTGGCGCGAGTCT
>NZ_BADI01000516.1:0-3114 GCF_000333555.1 Herbaspirillum sp. B65
TAAAAATCAGTAGGTTAGGGTGGTGAGGCTGGTTATTTAAAAGGGGCATGAAACAACGATAAGTGATTGATTTTATGAAGTGCCTTTTTGTCCAATAACCCAGACCGGTACTGCTAGCGATCGACTGTCGTTTTGCAAGACTTCGCCGTCGCTGCCTGCTCTAGGTGATTCTGAAGACTGACATTGCCTGACTTAACTTGATGGATTGATCGCGCAGGTTTTCGGCAGCCGCCGCGGCCTGTTCCACCAGCGCTGCGTTCTGCTGCGTAGTTTCATCGATGGCATTGACGGCCTGGTTCAGCTGCTCGATGCCGCCGCTTTGCTCGTTGCTGGCCGCTGTGATCTCGGCCAGGGTCGCCGCCATGTTTTCTACCGCGCCACCCAGGTCGCCCATGGCTTGTGCTGTCTCGCGCACCAGCTTATTGCCGCTCTCGACCTTGGCGCGGGAGTCGTCGATCAAGCCCTTGATATCCTTGGCGGCAGACGCCGAGCGTTGCGCCAGGGTGCGCACTTCTGTCGCCACCACCGCAAAGCCGCGCCCCTGCTCGCCCGCGCGGGCCGCTTCCACGGCGGCGTTCAGCGCCAAGATATTGGTCTGGAAGGAAATGCCGTCGATGAGGCCGATGATGTCCACGATCTTGTACGAAGCGGCGTCGATCTCTTCCATCGTCTTGCCCATGCGCTGTACCGACTGGGTGCCGTGCTGGGCAATGGCCGAGGCGGATTGCGCCTGGCGGTTGGCATTGGCGGCAGAACCGGCGTTCTGGCGCACGGTGGCGGCGAACTGCTCGACGCTGGAAGCGGTTTCTTCCAGCGACGACGCCTGCGATTCGGTACGGCTGGACAGGTCCATGTTTCCGCTGGCGATTTCGCCGGTGGAGACGGTCATCGATTGCACGTTGCGGCGCACGTCGCCGATGATGGCGCGCAGGTTCACGTTCAGTTGCTGTAGAGCTTGCAGCAGCAGCCCCATGTCGCCGCTTGCGTTGGTATCGATATGCAGGTCCAGGTCGCCACCTGCCAGGCCATGCACTGACTTGATGGCCCGCTGCAGCGGCGCCACGATGCTCGCGTGCAGCAGCGCCCAGGATGCCAGCAGCAGGGCCGTGCCGGCGAAGGTGCCCAGCCACACCACATAGGGGCTGCCGCCGGCCGTTTGCACGGCACTGCCCGCAACCGCGCCACCGAGGATGAACATGAGCGTGAGCACACTCATCATCCAGCCCAGCCGCTTGCCCACCGGCATATCGCGCAGGCCCTGCAGCCAGCCGGTCAACCCGGTACGGGCCACTGCACCGCGATGAATGCGCAGGCCTCGCGCCTGGCCGCCGATGAAGCGCCGATAGGCAGTATCGGCGGCCTGCACCTGTTCACGCGAGGGGCGGGTACGCACCGACATGTAGCCGACGGCGCGGCCGTTTTCGCGCACCGGGGTGACGTTGGCCTGGACCCAATAGTAATCGCCATTCTTGCAGCGGTTCTTGACCAGTCCATTCCAGGGAAGGCCTTCCTTGAGCGTGGCCCACATGTCGGCGAAGGCCTCGCGCGGCATTTCAGGATGGCGCACGATGTTCTGCGGCGCACCGATCAACTCCGCCTCCTCGAAGCCGCTGATTTCCACGAAGTAAGGATTGACGTAGGTGATGTTGCCCTGCAGGTCGGTCTTGGAGACGATGGACTCCCAAGACCTTATTGGCCGTACGTCCGTTGAGAATTGCGAAGCAGAATTTTTGCCGAATGCGAATATCCAAATGAGGTAAGAAAAATCTATAGCTCCCCTTTTTTTGCAAGGCCGATTTTGAAGAAGTGTTTGGCTTGCCTAAATCTATCCGGCGTCATTATTGAGAACGAAGTCCCAGCGCCCACAATGAGAATCGCGCCCGACGGTTCTAAAAAATGCCTCGGCCTTGATGGCCGATTTTCTTGCCAGGTTATTCGTTTGGCCGTTGTGCCGTTCATGTCATCCAATGTCAGCGATCGCAAAACTAGGTTGGTGGTCTCCTAAATGAAAACACCCTACAGCGTAACCGCCTGTAGGGTGGGGGGGCATCTCATTAATGCCCACATTTTGAGCGGGCATTTCTCTAAGAAGATCGTGATGAGTTATCCATCCTTAGTGGATCAGTTCTCTTCAGAAGGTCTCCCAATCACCCGACGCATCATCGCTCTTAACCGAAGGGGCCTCCTTCTGTTCGGTGCTCCTTGACTTGTCTGGGAGGGCGCGGGCAACTGCAGGCGCAGAACGTACCGTGTTAGTACGTGCCTTCGGCTTGACGCTAGCGACGGCGGACATGTGAGACTCCGTACTCCGTTGTTGCGGCACAGAGCCAGTTTTGAAGATGCTCACCGCTCTACGCAACTCGGTCGCCTGCTCTGACATTGCCTGCGCAGCTGCAGCAGCCTCTTCCACTAGCGCAGCGTTCTGCTGGGTGACCTGGTCCATCTGACTCAAGGCCTGATTCACCTGCTCGATACCGGCAGTCTGTTCTGCGGAGGCTGCCGTGATCTCGTTCATAATGTCAGTTACATTTCGTACAGCCTGCATCACTTCTTTGATGGTATCCCCAGCCTCGCCGACCAACTGCGTACCACGTTCCACTCGATCCCCCGACAGGGTGATGAGTTCCTTGACGTCCTTGGCCGCAGCCGCGCTGCGCTGTGCCAGTGAGCGCACCTCGCTGGCAACAACGGCGAAGCCACGCCCTTGCTCTCCAGCCCTCGCCGCTTCGACTGCTGCATTGAGCGCCAGGATGTTGGTCTGGAACGCGATGCCTTCGATGACGGTAATGATGTCGCCAACCTTGTCGGAACTGTCCGAGATTTCATTCATAGTATCAACCACGCGGCTAACCACCTCGCCGCCCCTGCTCGCAAGCGACGAGGCGTTCTCTGCCAGGGCATTGGCCTGCTTGGCATTATCGGAGTTCTGCCGGCCATCACGCCGTGGAATTTCCCGGCGGCCATGATCGCCCGCAAGATCGCCCCGGCCCTGGCCGCAGGCTGCACCGTGGTGTGCAAGCCGGCCGAAGATACGCCCCTGACCTCGCTGGCGATCATCCGCCTGGCGCTGGAAGCCGGTGTGCCGGCCGGTGTGATCAACATCTCACCGCTCGC
>NZ_BADI01000515.1:0-1359 GCF_000333555.1 Herbaspirillum sp. B65
TCCTTGCGCTACAATGCTGGCACCGATGGACAAGCCTTTGGGCGCTCGCGCACCGGCGATGCCACTGGTCAGCACGACCGAACCTCCTGGACGTATATAGTGAAGAGCTGCCTTGACCGCAGCAATTGCACCGAACACACGCACGTTGAATGCATCGCGTATGGCGACCATTTCAATACTCTCCAGATTGCCGAACAGCAGGCTTTCGCCGGCCGTATAAACGAGATGGTCGAAATGTCCGGTTTCCTCAAACAAGGATTCCAAGGAGCTGGCACTGTTCACGTCCGATACTACTCCGCTTGCACCCGTCCCCAAGGCAGCAATGGCTGCTTCGACCTTCTCCTTCTTTGAAGATGACACAACGACTTCTGCACCTTGCATGAGTGCTGCTTGTGCAGTTGCAAAACCGATGCCAGACGTTCCTCCTACGATGAGGACTTTTTTATTTTGCAGTTTCATATCAACTCCCTGTAAGTCGCCAAGACGGCGCAATGGGAATTGTGATTACATCGATTTGTTTAATAAACTATGATTTTATTATTTCATTAATAATTGAGGGTTGTTAATGGATCGTTTCGTTAGCATGACGATATTCACGAGGGTGGTCGAACGTGGCAGTTTTTCTGCGGCGGCGGAAGGTAGCGGGATGACCGCAACCATGGTCGGCAATCACATCCGAGCGCTGGAAGAGCTGCTTGGGGCGCGGTTGCTTAACCGCACCACCCGCCGACAAAGCCTGACCGAAACAGGGCGCAATTACTATGAACAGTGCGTGAACATTTTGGCGCAAGTTCAGGCAGCGGAAGCCGATGCCCGTGATGTACGCGAACGGCCACGAGGCCGCTTGCGTGTAAGCGTGCCAGTGATGTATGGAACGATGCTCCTCGTACCGGCGATAGGAGAGTATCTTGATGCCAATTCAGATGTACAAGTGGAGTTGGCGCTCAGCGATCGATTTGTCGATCTTGCCGATGAAGGCTTTGAAGCAGCAATCCGTATCGGTATCCTTCCTGATTCCAATCTCATCGCACGGCCGCTAGGGCATTCGTCGCTCGTTGCTTGCGCATCGCCTGAGTATCTTGAGCGACATGGAATGCCTGCAACGCCAAAGGATTTGGAAAAGCATCAGTGTATTGCGATCGGTTTTGCCAGCGGCGTGAAACGTGATTGGCGTTTCAACCTCGTGGATGATTCTGAGGAAATCGTGCGCGTACCAGGTCGACTCGATATCAGTGGCAGTGGTATCGCTCTGCGTGAAGCCGCGCTCGCGGGCCTCGGTATCATTTCCAACCCGAGATGATAGTGAAGCAGGATATTGCTGCCGGGAAATTGATTCGACTCTTTTCTGACTTACCATCC
>NZ_BADI01000514.1:0-2061 GCF_000333555.1 Herbaspirillum sp. B65
TTGGGCGATCTGCTGCGCATAGGAATTGATGGTGGTCACCGTCGAGGTGATCTGGCTGTTGACGCTGGCACTGCTCTGCGACAGCTGGTCATTGATGCTGGAGATGCGCGCCACCAGCGTCGAAGCCTGCGACAGCACCGTCTGGCGCGAAGCCTGGGTATTCGGGTTGGACGCCAGGTTCTGGACCGAGGCGAAGAAATCCTGCAGAGCCGGCGACAACCCGGCCTTGGTGTCGGCCACCATGTTGTTGATCTGCGAGATCTGCGCGTAGTACGAATCCAGGGAGCTGGCCGAAGTCTGCGAGGCCAGTGCCTGCTTGGTCAGGAAATCGTTGTAGACGCGCTTGATCTCGGTAACTTGCGTACCCTGACCGACGAAGCCGTAGCCATAGTTGATGCCGCCGGCCGAGCTCTGCACGACTTCCTGACGGTTGTAACCGGGGGTGGTGGCGTTGGAGATGTTGTGGCTGGTGGTGGCCTGCGCCGCCATGGCAGCCTGCAACGCGCTTTGCCCGATACTGAAGATGTTAGTTGCCATGCTAGGTTGTCGTCCCTGAAAGCTTTTAGCGGAATAACCAAGTCAACGGCAGGATTGACCAAAACTTTAGATGGCCCTGATCATTTTTGTTTCCGGCCAGCACCGCTGAGCTTGCTGTACAGACATGCCCCTGGCCATGGGCAATTGCGCCGTCCTCAGGCAATCAGCGCATCAGGCCGACAGCGACTGACGGATGATACGCGAGAGCTTTTCTGCATAATGCGGGTCGGTCGCATAACCGGCGCGCTGCAAGCCGTAGGCGAAGCCATGGGCATCCTGGGCACTGGCCAGCACCTTCTCGTAGCGCGGGTTGCTGCGCAGCAAGTTGGCGTAATCCTTGAAGGCATCCGCGTAGGAATCGTAGGCGCGGAATTTCTCCACACGCTTTTGCGGCTTGCCGTTGATGTATTCGATGGTGGTGGCCTCGACCACCTTGCCGGTCCAGTTGCCGGTGGCCTTGATGCCGAAACAGGTGTGCGCCGAGCGGCCGTCGCGGGTGATGATTTCCTTCNTTGCCCAGCCGGTTTCCAGCGCTGCCTGGACCAGCATGAACTTGGGCGGAATACCGGTGATCTTGCTGGCGATTTTAGCATCGGCCTGCAGGCGGTTCTGGAAAGCTTCCACGTGAGCCGGCTTGTGGAGTTGCGACGCTGCTTGTTGTTGCGACCATCCTGATCGGTACTGTCGGCCGCCTGCTGGTTGGCAAAGCTCTGGATGAACTTGGCGCGGTCGGCTTCGCTCATGTCCTTGACCAGCGGAATGCCCATGGGCACGCCCTCTTCAACCGGATGCGTCGTGCCATCCAGGTCCTGGGCATCGGGCAGCTTTTTGGGCAAGGAGGCCGAGAGCTGGCGCGTCAACACATCGGCCAGGCCGACCCCGCGCTGGACCAGGCTCTGGCTCAACTGCTGGTCCAGCATGGAGGTAAACATCTTGGTCTGCTCGTTGTCGAAGGGGCCGTTTTGCGGCGTGGCATCGCGCATACTCTTCATGACCATGTTCAGGAACAAGGCCTCGAACTGCTTGGCCGCGCCCTTGATGGCTTCCGGCGAGTTCTGCTTGGCCGCCTCGCGCAGGCCATTCAGCCCATTTGCATCGACGGCCAGACTCTCGGTCGGATTGGATGGGTTGATCTTGTTGAGCATGGATTACCTTCGATGAGAGCGTTTGTTATTGGATCGGAGCAGCCATCGCAAACCGCTCCGCCTGGTCCGTCCCGTTACATCAGAGCGTCAGATCACTTCCAGTTCGGCGCGCAGCGAACCGGCCGCCTTCATGGCCTGCAGGATCGCCAGCAAGTCCTGGGGCGTGGCGCCGATGGCATTGAGCGCCTTGACCACATCGGCCAGCGAAGCGCCGCCCTTCAAGAGCATCACCTTGCCCGGCTCCTTGTTGATCGAGACCTGGGCATTCTGCACCCCAGCCGTCTGGCCACCGGACAAGGCATTGGGCTGGCTGACCGCGTTGTCGGCCTAGAGTCACTACCGACAGGTTGCCGTGCGAGACCGCACAGGTCTCCAGCAT
>NZ_BADI01000513.1:0-15139 GCF_000333555.1 Herbaspirillum sp. B65
TTCGAGCGTGGCCTGGACTGGTTGCGTGCCGAAGTCCAACCGCTGCACGACTTCGTGGCCATCAGCGGCCAGTCGCGCGGTGGCGAACTGGTGCTGCTGCTGGGTGCGACCTTCCCGCAGAAGGTCTCGGCGGTGCTGGCCTATGTGCCCAGTGCGCTGGTGCATAGTGGCCAGAACGCCGCCGATCCGGCGGTGGGCCGGGAAGGGCCGACCTGGCTCTTGCGTGGCGAGCCCCTGCCGCATCAATGGCAGGGCAACCGCAGCGCCAGCTGGGCGCCATTCGATGACGGCCCGGCACCGCATCGGCATGAACTGGCGATGCTGACCGCCTTGCAGGATGAGGAGGCGGTGGCACGTGCGCGCATTCCGGTGGAGTGCATCCAGGCGCCGGTACTGCTGCTGTCGGCCACCGATGATGGCTCCTGGCCTTCCAGCCTCTATTGCGGCATGGTGCGCGACAAGCTGGCTGCGGTATCGCATCCCTGGCCGGTAGTCTGGCGCAACTATGCCCATGCCGGCCATTCCATCCTGTTCCCGTTCGTGCCGACCACGCAGACCACCTATGCGCACCCGGTCTCGGGCCGCGTCAGCACCGGCGGTGGCGAACCGCAAGCCAACGCCCGCGCCGATCTCGACGCCTGGCAGCAGGCGCAGCAATTCCTGCGCGATGCCCTGGCCAGACATTCATCCAACAAGGAGACCCCATGAGTACCCCCGTCTACGACATCAGCAAGGATGTCATCGACCAACTGGCTGGCCTGACAGCCGGCAGCCCCCTGCACGGCCTGCGCCATCAGCGCGACAAGGTTGCCGTGGCCTCGCAGGGCAGCTATGACACGCTCTTTGATCCAGAACTGGCAGGCATCGGCCTGGACGAACGCCTGCTGGTCGCGCTCTACGCCTGCCGCCTGGCGGGCGCGGCCGACCTGGCCGATCACTATCGTGCCCGCGCGCAAGCGCTGCCCGCCGAGGCTGCGCAACTGGCCGCAGCCGACAGCGTTAGCCCGGAACAACTGCCCGCAGGCCGCTTGCGCGCCATGCTGGTCTTTACCCGCGCGCTCACCCAGCGCCCGGTGGAAGGCGACAAGGCCGCCATCGAAAAACTGCCCGCCGCCGGCATCAGCACGCCCGCCGTGGTGGCGCTGTCGCAACTGATCGCCTTCGTGTCCTATCAATTGCGCGTGGTCGCCGGCTTGAAGGCCATGCGTGCTGCCGCGGCTCAATAAGGAGCAGCCTCATGAGCGATATCATCAAGGCCAATGGCTTTACCAACGAGACCCTGGAATGGGATGCCTGGCTGGATGTGATCCAGCTGGAGGAGGCCAGCGCCGACCAGATCAAGGTGCTGGAAGAAAGCCACCCCAAGGCCAAGACCTCGGACTACTACCTGTTCCTGGCGCACCAGCCCGACATCCTGCGCCAGCGTTCGGCCGCCTTCAACGCCATCATGTATGCCCCGGGCGGCCTCTCGCGTGCCGAGCGCGAACTGGGTTCGCTGGTGGTCTCGCGCATCAATGGCTGCGTGTATTGCGCGTCGGTCCATGCACAGCGTTTCGAGCAGTTGGCCAAGCGTAACGATACCGTGCGCCAGGTGTTTGATACCCCTTATGGCGCCGGGGTGGATGCGCGCGAACAGGCCATCGCCAAGTTCTCGGCCGAGCTGACCGAGACACCAGGGCAGATCGGTGCGGCGCAGATCAAGGCGCTCTACGAGGTGGGCTTGAGCGAACTGGAAGTGCTGGACCTGATCCATTCGGTGGCCATCTTTGCCTGGGCCAATCGCTTGATGCTCAACCTGGGCGAGCCGGTGTTTGCCGATGGCAGCAAGGCTGAAGCGAAGTAACCCCGCTATCCATTCAACGAGGAAACTGTGATGAATATTCCTGATCACCTGGTCTATGCCCAGACCCATGAGTGGGTCAAGCTGGAAGACGATGGCACGCTGACCATCGGTATTACCGATTTCGGCCAGGAGCAATTGGGGCCGCTGGTCTACGTGGACATGCCGAGCGTGGGCAAGGCTCTGGCGCGCGGGGCTGAATCCGGCATCGTGGAGTCCAACAAGACGGCCTCGGACCTTCATGCACCGGTTGATGGCGAAGTGATCGCCATCAACGAGGTGCTGGTGGAGCGGCCTGATGCCATCAACGAGGCGCCCTTATGAGCAGTGGATCTTCAAGCTCAAGCCGGCCGCGCCGTTTTCGGCAGAGGGCTTTCTCGACGCGGCGGCTTACATCCAGCTGGTTTCCTGATCTTTCCTTGCGCTCAGGAGGCTGAGGCGGCGGCGCGGATATCGAAGGCGCCGCCGGTCTGTGCGCGGTCACGCAAGGTGACCGCATTCTTGCCCAACAGCGGGAACACCAGTTCGGCGAAGCGGATCGCTTCTTCCAGGTGCGGGTAGCCGGACAGCACGAAAGTATCCACGCCCAGATCCGCGTATTCCTGCAGCCGTTCGGCCACCGTGGCGGCATCGCCCACCAGCGAGGTACCGGCCCCGCCGCGCACCAGTCCCACGCCGGCCCAGAGGTTAGGGGCGATTTCCAGTTTGTCGCGCCGACCGCCGTGCAGGGCGGCCATTCTTTGTTGTCCTACGGAATCCATCCTGGCGTAGTTTTCCTGGGCGCGAGCGATGTCGTCATCGGTGAGTTTGCTGATGAGACGGTCGGCCGCGGCCCAGGCTTCGGCAGTGGTCTCGCGCACGATGGCGTGCAGGCGCACGCCGAAGCGCACGGTGCGACCATGTTTGGCGGCGCGTTCGCGCACATCTTCGATCTTCTGTTTGACCGCCGCCGGTGGTTCGCCCCAGGTGAGGTAGGCATCCACGTGTTTGGCGGCCAACGCGTGGGCGGCGGGGGAGGAGCCGCCGAAGTAAAGGGGCGGGTAGGGTTGTTGCACGGCCGGGTGGAAGATCTGGCCGCGGCGGATGCGGAAGTGTTTGCCTTCGTAGTTGACGATTTCGCCTTGCAGCAGTTTGCGCCAGATGGTGAGGTATTCGTCGGCGGCTTCGTAGCGTTCGTCGTGCTTGAGGAAGATGCCGTCGGCTTCGAGTTCGGTGGCGTCGCCGCCGGGGACGACGTTGAGCAGCAGGCGGCCGTTGAGGGCCTGGTCGAGGGTGGCGGCTTGTCGGGCGGAGGGGCCGGGGCCGCCGAGCGAGGTTCTCAGAGCTACCAGCAGTTTGATGCGCTGGGTGACCGGGACCAGGCTGGCGGCGACGATCCAGGGGTCGAGACAGGAGGCGCCGGTGGGGATGAGCAGGCCGTCGTAGCCGAGATTTTCGCTGGTGACGGCGATCTGGCGCATGTAGTCGAGGGTGGGGGCGCGGCCGAAGTCGGATTTGCCGAGGTAGCGGGTGTCGCCTGAGGTGGGGAGGAACCAGAAGAGTTCTAATGACATGGCGGGGTTTCCTTTTTGCGGGTTTTGCCTTGGCGTTATTAGAGCGCTCTGCTGGGGTTGTGGCTAAGAATGTTTTTTTATTTCCTTAGTTGGTTTTTGGTTTTGGGGTAGTCTGCACGGAAAACTTATGTGCGCTCTAGCTTAATTGTGTTCTCTCTTCGGTCGGAGGTGAGCGCCGGGGGCGGCCCGGCAGCCGCTCACTTTCTTTGGCCCGCCAAAGAAAGTAAGCAAAGAAAGCGGCCCCCTAAGAGCCAGCCCTCCTACGGAGGGTACCCGCCGCAGCGAAGTGAAAAGTGGGAAAAATAGAGTCGCTGCGCTCCCACTATTTTTCTGATCCACTTTTCACTTCGCTGCGGCGGCTGGCCCCCAAGGGGGAAAGCGTCACGGGCTCGCCTTTGGCCTCGCGGGGTCTCCGACTCGCCTGCGGCTTTGGGTTGGGGTTCTTTGCGTTCGATACGTCGCTGCGCGACTACTCAGTCCAAACGGGGTAAATTATTTATACAAAAAACAAAATATTGCGTGGAGAGAAGATTTGATGCCGCAGGCAAGCCAACTCGAAGCCGTAGGCGAGTCGGAGATGTTGCGAAGCCGAAGGCGAGCCGTTTCAGCCGTCCGCTTCTGCCCCGCCGCGTCAGCGCGCCTCAAAACGGATCAGAAAAATAGTCGGAGAGAAGCGACTCTATTTTTCCCGTTTTGAGGTGCGCTGACGCGGGGACCCTCCGAAGGAGGGCGGGGTAGTAGCGGTCGCCTTCTTTTGCTTACTTTTCTTGGCGAGACAAGAAAAGTGAGCGGCTGCCGGGCCGCCCCCGGCGCGTCCTTCCGACCGGAGAGAGAACACAATTAAGCTAGAGCGCAGAAAAGCATTCCGTGCAGACTACCCCAGAACC
The DNA here is from genome assembly GCF_000333555.1 of Herbaspirillum sp. B65. Lineage (NCBI taxonomy): Bacteria > Pseudomonadati > Pseudomonadota > Betaproteobacteria > Burkholderiales > Oxalobacteraceae > Herbaspirillum > Herbaspirillum sp. B65. The sequence continues at coordinate 4,281 of NZ_BADI01000513.1, forward strand.
AAAAAACACCATCACATCCAAGCCAACAAGATCAAGCCAACAGCATCAAGCCGGCATCGCCAACGACCCTCGATACTCCCCCAGCCATTTAGCAAACAGCAAAGCCTCCGCCCCCGCCTGCGCATCAATCCCCAGGTAGTAAGGCGCCAGGCTCATGCGCAAATGCGGGAAGGGACATACCAGCCGCCCCGAGCGCAGATCATTGTCGGCCAGCGACACCGGCGACAACGCCAACCCCAGCCCATCCACCACCGCCTGCAACACGAAATGCACATGATCGAAATGCAGCATGGCCTGCCCACGCCAGCGCTTCAAGCCCACCAGCTTGCGCCAATCGTCCCAGTCATTGCGCCGACTGCGCGACACCAGCAGCGTATGCCCCACAATCTGCGACACATCCACCAACGGCACCGTCTGCAACAGCGCAGGCGAAGCCACCAGCACCAGCTCATCCTCCATGAAACGCTGCACCTTGAGCCGCTCCGGCCAATTGTTCTCGCCACGTCGGATCGCCATATCGAAGGATGAACCGGCCTTGCCCACCGAGGCCGTACTGGTCACCACCTGCGGTGCAATGCCCGGATAGCGCTCGACGAAATCGGCAAGATGCGGAATCAACCAGCGCACCGCAAACGAAGGTCGCACATTGATGACCACCGTGCGCGTAGGCGCATCGCGCATCACCCGGCGCGCCGCAGTGGCCAGGATGTCGAAGGCCGGACTGGCTTCTTCGAAGAACTGCCGGCCACGTTCGGTCAGCAAGACCTGACGGATACGCCGCTCGAACAGCGGCATCCCCAGGTAATCTTCCAGGTTCTTGATCTGGCGGCTGATGGCGCCATGCGTGACATTGAGCTCTTGCGCTGCCAACGTGAAGCTTTGATGACGGGCCGCTGCCAGGAAGGCGCGGATGGCATTGAGCGGAAGGGTAAGATCGGCCATGCGTCAGATATTATCACGCATGGCCGGAATTAATATCGTTTGTCAGCGCCAACTCGCGCGGCGCATCATCAGGCTCATGTCCACGCCAGACCTCCGCCAGGCCGATCTCGATTCGCGCCACGCCGCCATGTCGCTATCGGCCGCCTTGCCCTGCGATATCGTCCTCTACCTGTTGTTACCGATGTATGCCGACCAGTTCCATGTGAGCCTGGCCGAGGCCGGCGTGCTGCTGGCGGCCAATCGGCTGGTGCGCATCGCCGGGTATCGTTGGGTAGCCAGTTTCTATGCGCGCCGTGGTGATCGCCCGACTTGCCTCATGGCGGTGTGCGCGGCCGTCGTGTGCGCCCTCGGCTATACGGTGGCCAGTGGCTTCTGGGCACTGCTGCCGTTGCGTCTGTTGTGGGGCATGGCTTTTGCCGGGCTCAACCTGTCGACCCAGGCCATGTCTACCTCCACGGCCCAGGGCGCGGCGCGCCGCTCGGGGCGTTCGCGCGGGGTGATTGCCATCGGCCCCATGCTCTGGCTGCCCACTGCCGCACTGCTGGCCGCGCATGTCGGGCCGCGCATGGTGTTCGGATGCGTGGCGATGACCGCGCTGCTGGGCTTGCTGGCGGCGCATCGTCTGCCAGCCCATGTTTACGCGCCGCCGCAGCCGCGCCGCTGGAAGTGGCCCAATGCCCTGGACTGGTGGTCGTTCCTGGAAAGCTTGACGCTGGATGGTCTGTTCATTGTGGGCCTGCCTATATGAGCAAGCAATCCTTCGGTGCCGATGGCGAGCTGGTCGCAGGCGTACTCATGGCGCTGCGCTATGCGGGGGAGATCGTCTTGAGTCCGCTGGGCGGTTGGCTGGCCGAGCGGTTCGGGGCGGTCAAGGTGCTGGTGACGCTATCCCTGGCCACTTGCGTGGCGCTGGTCGGTTTTGGTGGCGGCTTGCTGTGGTTGTTCGCCGGCCTGATCGTGATCCTGAGGGCGCTGCAGTTGCCGTTGCTGGCCCCCATCGTGGCGGCCCGCACGCCGCCCGGGCAACGGGTACATGCGCTGGCCGGGCGCGCCATCTGGCGCGATATCGGCGCCGGCCTGGGGCCCATGCTGGCGGGCTTGCTGCTGCCGGTGATGTCGTCGCTGTGGCTGTATGGACTGGCGGCGACGGCGCTGGCCTTGGCTGCCATTGCCTGCGGCCGCGAGCCGGTTGTGGTGGCCGCTGCCGCGCCTGGCGGCAAGTAAGGCGCGTGGCGCCAGGCGCCTTATGCGCTCAACGGATATCGATGCGCCCATCGCTTCGTTCACAGCGGGGCGGTGGCTGGCTAGGATGGGACTTCTCTTCGATCTTGTCCCAGGTACGTCCATGAACGAACCCTACATCTACCAGGAACTCGGCAACCTCGCCCTGGAACCGCTGCAACCGGGTGAACGCAAGCTCATCGGTGCCATCTTCCTGTTCGGCCTGGCCTTGCTGGGCGCGCTGTATTTCCTGCAACGCTGGCTGCCCTTGGGTAGTTGAGCTGTACCGAGCGCGCCGGTTCAGGGCTGGTGACAGTCGCTCAGCATCTCTGCCTGGGAGATGTTGCTGCCCGGCGGCACGCTGTGCGTGAGCCAGACGTTGCCGCCGATGACCGAGCCCTGGCCGATGGTGATGCGGCCCAGCAGGGTTGCTCCGGCATAGACCACCACGTCATCCTCGACGATGGGATGGCGCGCAATTCCCTTGACCAATGAACCGTCGGGCTCCTGCGGGAAGCGTTTGGCGCCCAGCGTAACGGCCTGGTACAGGCGCACGTTGCGGCCGATGATGGTGGTTTCGCCGATCACCACGCCGGTGCCGTGGTCGATGAAGAAGCTGGGACCGATCTGCGCGGCCGGGTGGATGTCGATGCCGGTGGCCGAATGGGCGATGTCGGCGATCAGGCGCGCCAGCAGCGGCGCTCCCAACTGGTGTAGCGCGTGCGCCAGGCGATGGTAGATGATGGCGGTAGTGCCGGGATAGCACAGCAGGATTTCCGAAATGCTGGAGGCGGCGGGGTCGCCGTGATAGGCGGCCTGGATGTCGCTGACCAGAATGTCGCGCACGGCGGGCAACTGATGCGCGAAGTCGCGCGTGATCACCGTGGCGCGCTCGCGCAGCAGGCCATCTTCATGTACCTCGCTGCTGAAATGGAGGCTGCGGCGCACCTGCTCGCGCAGGATGGCCAGCGCCGCATTCAACTGGCTTCCAACGAAATAATCGATGGTCTCATCGGATAAATCGGTATGCCCGTAATGCGTGGGGAACAGTGCTGCCTGCAGGTGATGCAAGAGCTTTTGCATGGCTTCACGCGAGGGCAATTCGCGGATCTCGCCACGGTAGCGGATCTTGTTGGTCACTTCGCGCGAGGTGCGCAGCCCGGCCACGACCGCAGACAGGCCCAGCCCGGCTGATTCGGCCAGGGCATTCAATTCGGGGGTGTGAGAGGTATCCATGCCCGAATGCTATCAAAAATGCACGCGGGGCGCCGGCGGTGGTGCTGGGCGGGATGCGAATCAAGGAGAAAACCGGTAGAGCGATTCGCGGCGCCCAGTTCTATCTGAAAAGTGGCGCCGCAGTTGAATTGCTCTGGGAAAGTACTTTAACGGTCATTTCCAGCCGATGCAAACGATCTTTCTGCATATCCATATGCGACCATTTGATCTGCCGCAAAGCCTTGTCGGATGCCGCTTTGCGGGCAGTGGTGCAGGCCTGATGGCCAATCCACTCAGGAAATTCCTGATGGTTTTGACGCGCGCCTCAGGAAGCTCCCGATAGGGCTGGTGCCAGCCTGCGGGTAAAGTTCGCTCATACCGGCTGCACCGCGATCTAGCGCCCCAGGGGCGAGGTTCAGGCGCCGCAGCCGTCCCGTTTCATGGATTACCGGGAAGCCCTGAGGGGGGCTTACTTTTGGGCGCGCTTCCGCGAGGATGTGCGCCTTTTTTTTGTTTGTGATGCAATACGCCCTGAGCCGATTGATTGATAGATTGCTTGCGAGAAGGGAAATCCATGTACAAGTTCAGATGGAGCTCGACCACCCCGGCGAGGCTGTCGTTGCTGTCCCTGCTGATGCTGCCTGCTGGGGCTGCGCTGGCCCAGGTGCCGCCCGCCACGGTGCCAGTGCAGGCGGTACCGGCGGCGCCCACGCCGGTGGCCAGCGACATTACCCGCAGTTGCGCTGCCGGCAGCGGTTGCGTGCTGACTTGCCTGAACATGGCGGCCGAGACGGTGTTGACCGAATCGGCCACGCGAGCGGTGCGTATCATTTCATTGTCCAACGGCAACAGTGAATTCCGCATGGACAATGGCAATGCCGGTATCAACGTGGTCCTGGTCTCGCACGACAACCTGATGTGCAAGCTCACCGGGGGGATCTGATCCACGCGGCGCCGGGGCTTCAGTTGCCCAGCAGTTTTTCCCTTACCGATTCTTCTTCGGCATGAGTAGCGCTGGCGCGTGCCAGGTCCGACAGCGATAGCACGCCCACCAGTTGCTGCTTTTCAGGCCCGGCCACCACCGGCAGTCGCGCCACTGCGCGTTGTGCCATCGCCCCGGCGGCTGCGCGTGCGCTCAGGTGCGGCAGCAGATAACCGCTATCGGGCTCCAGCAGGGAGCCGCAATCGGTGGCCGGATCGGCTTGCTGCAGTCGGCGCAAGGCCACCATGCCCACCAGCCGGCCTTGTGCGGTGACCGGGTAATAGCGATGTACCTGTGTGGCGGTACGACACTGCTCCAGCGCCTGGCCTGCGGGTAGTGCTGCTTCCAGGGCTTGTGGCACCGACATCAGGTCGTCCACGTGGACCCGCTCCAGCGGATCGACGCCGTATTCGCGGTGCACGTGCAAGCCGCGCCGGGCGATTTTCTCGGTCATGATGGAACGCTTCATCCACAGCACGTTCACGCCATAGGCCACGGCGGTGGTCGCAATCAGTGGCAGCAGGGCATTGCCCGCATGAGTCAGGCCGAAGGCGAACACGATGGCCGTCAACGGCGCCCCCAGCACACTGCCCAGCACCCCGGCCATGCAGACCAGTGGCCACAATGTTGGCGAGCCTCCCGGCAGCCAGGGAGAAAGCACCAGCCCCAGTCCTGCCCCCATCATCAACAAGGGGGCCAGCACCCCGCCCGAGGTTCCCGAACCCAGCGCCAGCAGCCAGATCACTGCCTTCACCAGCAGCAGTACCAGCGCGGCCGACACCAGCATGTGCTGGTTGAGCAGGTCGGCAATGACGTCATAGCCCACTCCCAGCGCACGTGGCTGCAGCAGCCCGCCCAGGCCGACGGCGATGCCGCCCAGCGCCGGCCACCACATCCAGTGCAGGGGCAGGCGATGAAAGCCGTCTTCGATGCGGTACAGCGCCAGCGTCAGCAGCGCCGCCAGTACGCCGCTGGCCAAGCCCGCCAGCAGGCAGGAGAGCAGGGCCAGCGGCGCCACGGGGGCGACCTGCAGTGGAAACAGCACGCCGGTATCAATCATCCAGGGCCGCAGGAAGCCTGCCACCGCACAGGCCAGCGCCACCGGCAGCAGGCTGCGCGGACGCAGTTCGAACAGCAGCAATTCCACCGCCAGCAGCAGGGCTGCCAGGGGCGTGCCGAAGATGGCGGTCATGCCGGCGCAGGCGCCCGCAACCAGCAGGGTCTTGCGCTCGGCCGCGGTCAGGTGCAGCCATTGCGCCAGCAGCGAACCCAGCGAACCGCCAGTCATGATGATTGGACCTTCCGCGCCGAACGGGCCGCCACTGCCGATGACGATGCCCGAGGACAAGGGTTTCAACAGCGCCACCTTGGGCGACATGCGACTCTTGCCGAAGAGGATGGCTTCGATTGCTTCGGGAATGCCATGGCCGCGGATCTTGTCGCTGCCGTAGCGCGCCATCAGGCCGACGATCAGACCACCGGCCACCGGCAGCAAGGCGGCGATCCAGCCCAGCGTATGGCTGGCCGGTGAACTGGCGGCAAAGGACAGGTGCTGGAAGTAGAACAGGTTGGTAAACAGCGCAATCAGTTTGATCAGCAGCCAGGCCGCACCCGTGGAGAGCACGCCGATGACCACGGCAATGGCGCACAGCAGGGGCAGCCGCCGGTCGGCGGTGTAGTCGCGTTTGTGTTTCATGGAAAAAACCAGGTGGAGGGCCGTGCTCGTGGTGAAGCGAGGAGAAGAGATCGGCCAGGGTAAAGGGATAAAGGATTAATATATCACAACATGATATAAATACGGGAATCTGGATGAGCGGCGCCGATCAGTCCTGTCCTGACTTATCCGCTTTTCTTCTATGCACTGGCGGAATGATTCGTTCGCAGTTCAGGCGGGGATGGCTACTCTGGTTTGCCTGAAGCAGTCACCTGAACAATGAACGTGGAGCACACATGCCGCAGCAAGAAGACCAACGCAGCCGGGCCATCGCCGTGGTGGAACACAACAGCAAACGCCGCCGCCTGCTCGCCACCGGCCTGGCGCTGGGGACCGCAGCGACCCTCGCCGCCCTGGCACCGCGCCCGGCACGCGCTGCCAGCCGCCAGTTGCGCGTGGGGTACCAGAAGGGGGCGTTAAGCATCATCCGCGCCCATGGCACTCTGGAGCAGCGCCTGGCACCGCTGGGAGCGAGCGTGAAGTGGGTGGAATTCAGCGCCGGGCCGGTGCAGCTAGAAGCGCTGGGTGCCGGGTCGATCGACTTCGGCGACGTCGGGGAAGCACCACCGATCTTTGCGCAGGCGGCCGGCACGCCGCTGGTCTATGTCGGTGCCACGGTGCCGCGCCCTTATGTGGAAGCGGTGCTGGTCAAGGATGACAGTCTGCTCAAGCCTGAGCAGCTCAAGGGCAAGCGCATTGCACTCAACAAGGGTTCCAATGTGCATTACTTCCTGGTCAAGCTGCTGCAAAAGCATGGCCTGCAGTATGGCGACGTCACCCCGGTATGGCTGGCCCCGGCCGATGCCCGTGCCGCCTTCGAGCGTGGTGCGGTGGATGCCTGGGCGATCTGGGAGCCCTATCTGGCTGCGGCTCAGCAGAGCCTGAAGGCGCGCATCCTGGCCGATGCCGATGGGGTGGTGAAGAACCGTGCCTATTATTTTTCGACGCGTGACTATGCGCATGATAACGCCGACCTCATCCGTATCGCACTGGAAGAGCTGGCCAAGGTGGATGAGTTCGCCAAGACCCGTCCGGAGGATTACGCCAATGAACTGGCCGGCATCCTGGGCCTGCCCAAGAGCGTGCTGGATGTGGTGGTGCGACGCTATCACTACGGCACGCTGCCCATCACCCAGGCCATCCTGGATGAGCAACAGCAGATTGCCGATACCTTCCTCGACCTGAAGCTCATTCCGAGGAAGATCAACCTGCGTGAAACGGCGCCGCCCTGGCTGGCTTAAAGCGCGTCGCTGCTGGAATTGGCGCATGAAAACGCCGTCGCAGGATCATCCTGCGACGGCGTTTTCCTTGTTGCCGAGATAGTGGTCGAGTTGGCTTACGCCTTGAACTGCAAGGCGTTGGTCAGGTCGCCCATCGGTTGCTGTCCACGCGCGATCATGGCCTCATCACGCTGCTTGAGACCATCCAGCTTTTCCAGGCCGAAGGTACGGGTGATCAGGCGCAGGATGGAAGCGGTGTCATAGATGGTGTGGTCCACCATCCCCTTGCGTGCGAAGGGCGAGACCACCAGCGCCGGCACGCGGGTGCCCGGACCCCAACGGTCGCCCTTGGGCGGGGCCACGTGATCCCACCAGCCGCCGTTTTCGTCGAAGGTGATCACCACCACCATGTTCTTCCACTGCGGGCTGGCCTGCAGGCTCTTGATGACGTGCGCGATGTGACGGTCACCGGAGGCGATGTCGGCATAGCCGGCGTGCAGGTTGAGGTTGCCTTGCGGCTTGTAGAAGGTCACCGGCGGCAGGCGCCCGGCCTCCACGTCGGCCAGGAAGCGGTTGGTACGGGCTTCATCGCCCAGGCCACCGTCGCGCAGGCGCTTGTTGCGCTCGGCCGGATTTTCCGGGCCCAGGTTCTTGAAGTAGTTGAAGGGCTGGTGGTGGTACTGGAAATTGGGGATCTTGGGGATGCCCTTGGAATCCTTGAATTCATCCAGCGTGGCTTGCCAGGCGCCGGCATACCAGGCCCAGTCGATCCCCTTCTTGTTGAGCTTGTCGCCGATGTGCTCATGCGTCTGCGGCACCAGTACGCTGGGCTGGTTGGGTTCGGCATAGGCCGGGTTGTTGCGATCGCGGCTCCAGGTCGGCCAGTACGGCGGGGCCATGGTGTTGACGGCGTAGCCGTCCGGGGTCAGTGCGCTGGGGCCGAACTTGGGCGGGCCTTGCAGGGCGCTGGCCGGGCTGCCTTCTTCGGGGACCAGTTCGGGCGAGAGCGGATCGTTGTTGCGGGTCTTGGCCACCTGGGTACGGGAGACCGAGCTCATCACGTTGGGGTAGAAGGGCGCGGTGGCGCAGATCAGGTACTGGTGGTTCAGGAAGGAACCGCCGAAGGCGCCCTGGAAAAAGTTGTCGCACAGCACGAACTCGCGCGCCACATCCCACAGGCGCAGGTTGTACTTGGTGTCGCCATAGTGGCCCATGGTCAGGCCACCGGAATCGGCCCAGGCTACGAAGCCATCGTTCTTGCCGCCATTGATCTGCATCTGGTTCTGGTAGAACACGTGCCACAGGTCGCGCGTGACCAGGCCCAGCGGCAGGGCTTCGCCCTGCGGGCCCTTGAGTGCATAGGGGGCATTGGGCAGGTTGGTCTGGTATTGCTTGCCGCCGGCGTAGGTGACGCCTTCCACGCTCTGGTCCTGGATCAGCACGCCATTCCAGGCCGGCGGTAATTCCTTGAGCAGGCTGCCGTCGCGGTCACGTTGCTGGTAGTCCGCGGGCTTGAGCGAGGACAGCGGCTTTTCCAGGCCGGGGAAATCGGCGAAGAGGTTGTTGAAGCTGCGATTCTCGGCGTAGATGACCACGATGGTCTTGACGTTCTCGCTCAAGGCGCGGTCCAGTGCCGCCGTCTCCAGCGGATTGCCGCCGGGGCCGGCGATGTTGCCTTGGCCTTCGGTGGCACAGGCGGCCAGGGCACTGCCGGCGCCGAGTGCTGCCATGCCGCCCAGGAAGCGGCGGCGGCTGTTGTTCTGCGGGAGGATGGGGGAGTCACCGGCGCTCGGCTGGCTGCCGGCGATGTCGTCGTCGTGCTTGCTCATGGATGAGTTTCCTGTCGGATATTGTTGTGGGGTTTGGCGCGTAGCGGGGGGAGCATAGCGCGACCGTATGACAAGGATGTGTCTTTTCCGTCATGTGGGCAATCAAGAAAATGACAAAACCTGCACCAAAAGACAATGAAAGTTTATGTAAAAGAAACGCTAGGATGCAATCCATGCGCTGGGATAGCCCTAGAATGCGTCGATCGCATGGGCTGTGTCCCAGGTGCAGCGTGGCCCGACGTGCGGGTCAGGTGGGCTGGTCGTGTCAGGGGTGGCGCGTCTGGCTCTCACACCATCGCGGTATCGTCTGTCCGGGGGAATCATGTTGCTCAAAGCTTTTCAATACCTGCTCATCGGCGCCAGTTTCAGTGCCGGCATGTTGTTCATGCTGGTGCTGGCCATCACTGCGCCATTGATTTGAGGCTGGGGCCGCAGCGGTAGTCCGGTCACAGCACTTTCCTTTTTTTACTGTTCCGGTCCATCTACCTGCGCTGCAGGACTGGCTTGCCCGAGCGGTTGACCGCGATGAACAAGCCCATCAATCCCACGAAGGCCGCCAGCAACAGGCAGGCATTGAGCAGCACGCGGGGGTAGCCCAGCGCGTTGACGTCGATGAAGGGGTAGGGATAGAAGCCCGACAGTGCCCCGCGCCACAAGGTCAGCGTCAGGTAGGCCAGGGGATAGATCAGCCACAGCAGCGACTTCTTCAGCGATGCCTGGAACACCGGCACGAAGAAAATCCAATACACAATGCCCAGCAGCGGTACCACCGTATGCAGGCTCTCATTGACCAGCGCCCGGAACCCGGTCGGCGTCCACAGGTGACGCAGCAAGAGGTTGTAGGCGATCCCCACGAAGGCCAGGTAGGCCACCACCGCTGAAATCACCGAGGGCTGCCGGAAGAAGCGGCTCATCGGCGTGGTCAGCGACAGGGCCAGCGAGGTGAAACACAGGGCGCTCATCAGGATGGTGAGATTGGTGAGGTACATGGTGAGCCGATCCAGCCCATCGAGCACCCCGCCGCCGCGCGCCAGCAGGCGGCTGATGGTGATGTCGGTCTGCGCCACGAAGGCAAACCAGCTGATGACGGCGATCAAGCCGGCCACGGTACGCGCAGCGGTGGAGTTGCGCCGCGCCGGGAAGAGGTGGGCGCCAAAGGAATCCAGTGACTCCGGCGAGGGGATCTGATCGTTGCTCATGACATATGCAGGGAAGGGGAGAGGGCTGGGCAGGAGGGAATGGAGCTCTGCCTGCCGGGCAATAGCGCACATGATAAATCGCCTGGTGCCAATCTGTTGCACCGGATGACATTCATTTTCATCGCTTACATCGCGTCACACTCTGGTTTTTCGTCTTTTCGTGGCAATTCAGCGGGAATGCTATGGAAGCCGATTTCTAAGTTTTTAGATGATTTGTTTTCCGTTGATCTCAACATTGGTCAGCTGCCTGATGGTCTGCAAGCCTTGGCCAGAGCGGATTGCAAAGCCATGCATGTCGCCTGCAGGCGACGCCGGTGGGGCAACAACTGTTACATTTTTTTTAGTTACAAGGCGCTGCAAAATATAAATAATTTGCCTTGTATTTACTGCATGAAAACAGCGCTTCTGCTGTTACAAAATTGTGGTGAACTTTGTATTTGGCATCCTGCCGAATCGCACAGGTTTCCTCCCGGGCAATGCCTGATCACGATGATTCAGGTGCTCCATCGTGGCGCGCGCGACCACAGCGGGAGGGCA
>NZ_BADI01000512.1:0-2762 GCF_000333555.1 Herbaspirillum sp. B65
GCACTACGAGAACTGGTCGCTGTCTTCGCAGTTCTCGCACCAGTTCAACGAGGTCTGGAGCTTCCGCCAGAACCTGCGCTATACCGACTACAACGGCGAGCGCAACACGATGCGTTTCGCCGCCTTCTACCCGGCCACGCAATCGGCCACGGCAGCGCTGCAGCGCTGGCGCCTGGGCAGCGACTCCGACACATTCACCACCGACAACCAGTTGCAGGCCGACTTCAGCACCGGCGCGCTCAAGCACAAGGTCTTGATGGGCGTGGATTTCCACCACACCGGCGGCACCGTGCGCGGCTACGTCAGCCCCAATACGCTGGCCGGCTACGTGCTCTCCAATCTCTACACCACCAACTACCGCACCCTGCCTGCGGTGACGGAAAACTACAACCTGCGCACCGTCGATGACCAATTGGGTGTCTATCTTCAGGATCAACTGCAGATCGCCGAGCGCTGGTTCGTCTCGGCCGGCCTGCGCCACGACCGTTCGCAACAGAGCGTCAACAATGCCATCGCCCGCACCAACAGCGAGCGCAGCGACCGCGCCAATACCCGCAACCTGGGCCTGGTGCATGAACTGGCCAATGGTCTGTCGCCCTACCTGAGCTATACCGAATCCTTCACCCCCACCACCGGCACCCGCTTCGGCGGCGACATGCTCAAACCAGAACGCGCCAAGCAATACGAAGCCGGGCTCAAGTACGCGCCGCTCAATACCAATGCGCTCTTCACGCTGGCCGTGTTCGACCTGCGCCGCCAGAACGTAGCCAGCGCCGACCTGCTTCATGCGGGCTACTCGCTGCAGACCGGCGCCGCGCGTTCCAAGGGGGTGGAGCTGGAGGGCAAGGTCGCGCTCACCGATGGCCTGAGCCTGACTTCCAGCTACAGCTACACCAATGCCAAGGTGACCAGCAACACCTCCACCAACAGCGCCACCAGCACCGAAGGCAAGGCCCTGCCGGGCGCGGCCAAGCACAACGCGGGCGTACTGGTGGATTATGGCTTCCAGCGCGGCCCGCTGGCCGGCGCCCATCTCTCGGCCGGGGTGCGCTACATCGGCCGCGCCTATGGCAATGCGCTCAATACCTTCGAGACACCGGCCGTGACCCTGCTGGACTTCGGCGCCCGGCTCGATCTGGGGCGCTGGAACGCTGACTGGCGCAACATCGAGCTGGCCTTCAAGCTCAACAACGTTACCGATCGCGTCTATGCCTTCTGCTCGGAATACTGCGAGTACGGCGCGCGCCGCACCGGTCTGGTCCAGTTGAGCGCGCGATGGTAAGCAGCCTGGCCGCCTGGCTGTGCCGGCACGCACCGCGCCGCCAGCACCTGGTGCTGATGCACCGCTGGAACGGGCTGGTCATTGCCTTGTTCCTGCTGGTGGCCAGCATCACCGGCAGCCTGCTGGTGTTCGAGGATGAACTGGAACTGTGGCTGGCGCCCGAGCTGCACCTGGCCCAGCCCGCCGCGGGGCAATCGGCCACGGCGCTGCTCGATCCTTACCAGTTGCGGCAACGGGTGGCACAAGCGCTGGCGCCGCGCGCCCAGCTCAACCAGTTGATGCTGCATCCACGGCCGGGCCGCACGGTGCGCTTCCTGGTCGAACCGGCGATGGATCCGGCCAGCGGCCGGCCCTATGTGCTGGGCTACGATGAAATCTGGGTCAATCCCTACACCGGGGCGATCCAGGGCCGGCGCGACCGCCAGAAGATCAGCCTCAAGCCCGCCGAGCTGATGCCCTTCATCTTCAACCTGCATCATTCGCTGGCCCTGCCCCGCGTGGCAGGGGCGCTGTTGATGGGCACGGTGGCGACCTTGTGGACCCTGGATTGCCTGGTCGGCTTGATCCTCACCTGGCCACGGGCGCGGCCGTTCCTGGTGAAGTGGAAACCGGCCTGGCTGATCAAATGGCGGGCCGGTTTCTATCGCGTCAACCTCGACCTGCACCGCGCCTGCGCGCTGTGGCTGTGGGTGGTGCTGTTGTTGCTGGCCTGGTCCAGCGTGATGTTCAACCTGCGCGACCAGATCTACCTGCCGGTCATGTCGCGCCTGCTGCCCTTCGACACCAGCTGGCGCGGCCCCGCGCGCTTACCGCAGCCCATGGCACAGCCGCCCATGGACTGGCCGCAGGCCCATGCGATGGCGCGCCAAGCCATGGCCGGCTTTGCCCGGGAACGCGGACTGCGCATCGATTTCGAGCACAGGTTGAGTTTCGACCGTCGCCGTGGCTTGTATGCATACATGGTCCACAGCAATGCAGACTTGCGCAGCGACGCCGGCAATACCGGTCTGCTCATCGATGCCCGCAGCGGCCAGATACTCGGCCATTGGCTGCCCACTGGCGACCGCAGCGGCAATACCTTCAGCAACTGGATCGGCGCCCTGCACATGGGCCAGGTGTGGGGACTGCCGTGGCGCATCTTCCTGGCCGCACTGGGCTTGGTGGTGAGCCTGCTGACGGTGACCGGCATCGTGATCTGGTGGAAGAAACGTTGCGCCCGCAAACCGCGTACAAAGAAAGACCCAGTGTCCTAGGCCAGGTGCTGGCGGCAACTGGCCAGCGCATCGCGGATCAGGAAATTGACCAGCGTCACCGACACCCCCAGCTCGCTGGCGATCTCGCGCTGGCTCAGGCCGGCCAGCCGGTACAGCTCGAAGGCGCGCCGCGTGCGCGCCGGCAAGCTGTCCAGCGCCTGGCTGATGCGCGCCAATGTCTGGCGACCGATGGCGATGGCTTCCGGGCCTTGGGCTCTTCATGTACG
>NZ_BADI01000511.1:0-7970 GCF_000333555.1 Herbaspirillum sp. B65
AATGGATATGCCCTGCACTTTCGCACCGGTCTGGAAAGCGACCTGCGCCGTGCTATCGACAACGGCGAATTCGAGCTGCACTACCAGCCGCAGCGCGACCAGGACGGTACCCTGATCGGGGTAGAAGCGTTGGCGCGTTGGAACAGTCGCTTTCGCGGCAGCGTCTCGCCGGCCATCTTCATCCCGGTGGCCGAAGCCTCAGGCCTGATCCTGCCGCTGGGGCAATGGGTGTTCCAGCAAGCCTGCCGCCAGTCGGTGCGCTGGAACCGCCAGGACCACAAGACGCCGGTGGTGATCGCAGTCAATGTCAGCGCCGTGCAGTTGCACCAGCCCGACTTCGTGCAACACATCCTGGCGACCCTGCAAGCCACCGGCGCCGACCCCAGCCATCTCAAGCTGGAGTTGACCGAATCGGCCATGGTCGAGGACGTGCAGGCCACCATCGAGAAGATGCTGGAATTGAAGCGTCATGGCCTGGCACTGTCACTGGATGATTTCGGCACCGGCTATTCCTCGCTGTCGCTGCTCAAGCGCCTGCCCATCGACCAGATCAAGATCGACCAATCCTTCGTGCGCGAACTGCTGGTCGCGCCCAGCGATGTCGCCATCGCCAAGACCATCATCGCCCTGGCCAATGCGCTGGGGCTGGAAGTGCTGGCCGAAGGCGTGGAAACCCGCGAGCAGCAGCAGTTCCTGGCCTTGCTGGGCTGTACGCGCTACCAGGGTTACCTGTTCGGACGCCCACTTCCTGCGGAGCAGTTTGACGCAGTGGGATGAGGCCACACCCGGCAGTGCCGGGATAATCGTCTCAATGCGTGGCCTTGTGCTGAGCCACGGTCAGGTATTCCGCGTGCAGGTGCGCTGCTTCCAGCACCTTGCGGCATTTGTCGCGCTCGGCCGGCAGTGCGGCCAGTTCATGCTGCAGCAATTGCTCGATGATCTCGGCCGCCTCGCTGGCCTCGGTGCCAGTGGCCTGCATAGCCAGCAGGCAATTCTTGACGGTGGCACGCACCAGTTCGCCCACCGGTGCCTCCTGTTCCGACATGTCGCACAGGCGCACGATGATGCTCAGGTGCCGCCGCGCGATGCTCATGGCATTGGTACACATGGTCTCCCCTCCTTGTTGTGAAAACCAAGATAGGTCGCGGCAGGTAACGCCGCCATCAGGAGTTTCCTGATTTCAACTGGAACAAGAAGGCGGGGCTCCCATGTCGCGGGAAAAATCAGGCATACATCCCGGTTTAACACAAATGCCCCCGGGACCTGCCCCCTTTCACCGGAAATGCATTTTTCTTCTTCAGCCTCTGTTTTATCGTTCCCAAAGCCGCGGCCAGTCTTACAGTGAACTTATCGGTTGCCGTCTATAGCCACCAAATGGCAGACCGGTAGCGCCACCCTCACTTGTCCATGGAGAACCCGAGATGTCTTCCCTGTCGTCCGTTGCCGCCCTGAACCCTGAAGCGTCCCCCGCCATTACCCGCGAACTGCCGCCTGAACTGGCGCAGATCCGCGCCCAAGCGATGGCGGACGGTCTGCCCTACGCCGGCGGTATCGGTCCCCAGCAAGCCTGGGAACTGGTAGCCGCCGGCAAGGTGGTGCTGGTGGACGTGCGCACGGCAGAAGAACGCAAGTTCGTCGGCCACGTTCCCGATAGCCTGCATGTGGCCTGGGCCACCGGCACTTCGCTGTCGCGCAACCCGCGCTTCGTGCGCGAACTGGAAAGCAAGCTCGGTGGCAAGGACGTACCGGCACTGCTGCTGTGCCGTAGCGGCAAGCGCTCGGTAGCGGCGGCCGAGGCTGCGACCAAGGCCGGGCTGAGCTGTATCTTCAACGTGCTGGAGGGCTTTGAAGGCGAGCTCGACGCCGACCAGCAGCGCGGCAAGGCCGATGGCTGGCGCTTCCACGGCCTGCCCTGGGTGCAGGACTGACCGCGCTCGTATTCGCTGACTTCATGACCACCTGCGGCCCCCAACAAAAACAGTCAAGAGAGTCCCATGGCCAATTTCGATATCCACCAGATCGTCCAGTCGCTGCATGAAGCCCGTGTCGGCTGGCGAGTCGCCCAACGGCGCAACAATGATTCCAACGGTCGCGAGTTCCCCTCGCGCGCTGCCCTCGAAGGCATCCTTACGGCACTCAAGGGCGTCCTGTTCCCGATGCGCCTGGGCCCGCCCGACCTGCGCCAGGAAAGCGAAAACTTCCATGTCGCCCACGCCCTCGATGCCGCCCTGCACGCGCTGCTGGAGCAGGTGCGGCTGGAACTGAAATACAGCGCAGGTCTTGCCGGCCAGCCCACGCCCGATCTGGAACAGGACGCCATCTCCATCACCCGCGCCTTTGGCGCTTCATTGCCGCAGATCCGCAGCCAGCTCGATAGCGATGTCCTGGCCGCCTACCAGGGCGACCCGGCCGCACGCAGCGTGGATGAAGTGCTGCTGTGCTACCCCGGCACCCTGGCCTTGATCCATTACCGCCTGGCGCATCGCCTGTACCAGCTCGGCCTGCCGCTGCTGGCGCGCATCATCGCCGAACTGGCGCATGGCGCCACCGGCATCGATATCCATCCCGGCGCGCAGATCGGTACCGGCTTCTTCATCGATCATGGCACTGGCGTGGTGATCGGCGAGACCGCCATCATCGGCAACAACGTGCGCATCTACCAGGCCGTGACACTGGGCGCCAAGCGCTTCCCCACGGATGCCGAAAGCAAACTGGAAAAAGGCCGGGCCCGTCATCCCATCGTCGAGGATGACGTGGTGATCTATGCCGGCGCCACCATCCTCGGACGCATACGCTGGGGCCGGGGCGCCGTCATCGGCGGCAATGTCTGGCTCACGCATGACGTGCCGGCCGGCGCCTACATCGCGCAGGCAGCCTCGCGCGAAGATGCGCTGTCGCTGGCCAACGCTGCGGCAGCATGAGCGAGGCGGCCATGCACAATCCGGTCCGGGCTGCCCGGCAGGTCGATGAAGAAGCGCTCACCAGCGCGCTGGTACAGAGCTTTGGCATCGGCGTGCGCCAGTTGCGGCGCGAGCGCGGCTGGTCGCAGGAAAGGCTGGCCGAGAACTCCAACCTGAATCGTTCCTACATCGGCGAGATCGAGCGCGGCACCGCGATTGCCTCGCTGGTGACGGTGGAGAAACTGGCGACGGCCCTCACCCTCTCGCCCTCGGCCCTGGTCACCCATGGCGAACGCATCAACCAGCAAAACCTGGTGCGCGGCCTGCAGTTGATGGCTATAGCATGTTGAGCCACAAGGGCTGAGCCCCGACACTGCGGCTGTTCACTTACCCCATTCCCCAACCCCTCTCATACGGAGTCCAGATGTCCGCAACTGTCGGCGGTACCACCGCACTCGGCGATAATGCAGCACGGCAACTCGCCAATGCCACCAAGACCGCACCGCAACTCGAAACCATCAGCCCGCGCTGGCTCACGCACCTGCTGCAATGGGTGCCGGTCGAAGCCGGCATCTATCGCTTGAACAAGGTCAAGAACCCGGAATCGATCAAGGTCACCTGCACCGCCCGCCAGGAAGAAAACCAGTTGCCGCGTACCTTCGTGGATTACGAAGAGCAGCCGCGCGAATACTTCCTCAATGCCGTCTCCACCGTGCTGGACGTGCATACCCGCGTCTCCGACCTGTACAGCAGCCCGCATGACCAGATCAAGGAACAACTGCGTCTGACCATCGAGACCATCAAGGAAAACCAGGAAAGCGAACTGATCAACAATCCCGACTACGGCCTGCTGGCCCAGGTCACCGAAGAGCAGCGCATCTTCCCGCTGACCGGTGCGCCCACGCCGGACGACCTGGACGAATTGCTGACCAAGGTATGGAAGGAACCCGCCTTCTTCCTGGCGCACCCGCAAGCGATTGCTGCCTTCGGTCGCGAAGCCACGCGCCGCGGCACGCCGCCGCCGACCATCAGCCTGTTCGGCTCGCAATTCATCACCTGGCGCGGTGTGCCGCTGATCCCCTCGGACAAGGTGCCGGTGGCCGATGGCAAGAGCAAGATCCTGCTCTTGCGCGTGGGTGACAAGCGCCAGGGCGTGGTCGGCCTGTACCAGCCGGGCCTGCCGGGCGAACAGAGCCCGGGCCTGTCGGTGCGCTTCATGGGCATCAACAACCACGCCATCGCCTCCTACCTGATCTCGCTGTATTGCTCGCTGGCCGTGTTGACCACCGATGCCCTGGCGGTGCTGGACGATGTCGAGATCAACAAGTACCACGACTATCCCGACACCTACAAATAAGAGGCCGCCAACGTGAGCATCCTCACTCCCGCTTCCCACAGCGCCGGCTTGCCCGGCCAGGACGCGTCGGCTGCGCCGTTCGACCCGGCGCTGCTGGCGCGACTGGCCAACGAGCTGTTCGCCGCGCCCGCCGCTGCGACCTGGTCTCCCGGCCAGGTGCCGGGGGCGCAGCCGCCGGCCAACTTCACGCCACCGGCCTCGCCGCTGTCCAGTCCGGCTGGCACCAGCCAGGGCGTGCCCGGCACGGCCATTCCGCAAGGGCTGGCGCCGGGCCTGAACCTGATTCCCTCCTCGCCGCACCAGGTGCTCACGCTGGGTAACCGGGCGCCAGCGCTGGCACCGGCCGCACCGGCCGGCAACGGCACGCCGGACAAGGTCTTTGCTGCCCTGCCCGCCTATGAACCGCGCCTGGGCGGGGCCGTGACCGGTGCGCCGCAGGCGGTGGCAGCGGCACCGGCGGCAGCCCCATCGACAGCAGGCTATTACTTCCTCGATGACGGCCATGGTCATCCGCGTGGCGGCGCCAGTACGGCACCGACCGCGGCACCGGCTGCGGCACCTGCCGTGCCGGCCAGCACGTCGCAGTACTACTTCCTGCACGCGGTGGAATTGCCCAGCGGCTACGTCACCCCGGCCAAGCCGGCGCCTCATGCCGTGCACCAGCCGGCTGGCGCACAGCAGACGGCGGCCTTCGATGTCCACGCCGTGCGGCGCGACTTCCCCATCCTGCAAGAGCGCGTCAACGGCCGGCCCCTGGTCTGGTTCGACAACGCCGCCACCACGCACAAGCCGCAGGCGGTGATCGACCGCATCAGCGAGTTCTATCGCCGCGAGAATTCCAACATCCACCGCGCGGCGCACGAACTGGCCGCACGCGCCACCGACGCCTACGAAGGTGCACGCGAACGGGTGCGCTCTTTCCTCAATGCGCCGGATGTGAACGAAGTCATCTTCGTGCGCGGCACCACCGAAGCCATCAACCTGGTGGCCAAGTCCTGGGGCGGCAAGCACGTGGGCGCGGGCGATGAAATCATCGTCTCGCACCTGGAGCACCACGCCAACATCGTGCCCTGGCAACAACTGGCAGCGGAAAAAGGCGCCAAGCTGCGCGTGATCCCGGTCGATGATTCCGGCCAGGTGCTGCTGGATGAATACGCCAAGCTGTTGAACGAACGCACCAAGATCGTGGCGGTCACCCAGGTCTCCAATGCCCTGGGCACCGTCACGCCGACCAAGCAAATCGTTGAGCTGGCTCGCCTGGCCGGGGCGCGCACGCTGGTCGATGGGGCGCAATCGGTGTCGCACATGCGCACCGACGTGCAGGCGCTGGGCGCGGACTTCTTCGTCTTTTCCGGTCACAAGGTGTTCGGCCCGACCGGCATCGGCGCCCTCTGGGGCCGGCGCGAAGTCCTGGAAGACATGCCGCCCTGGCAAGGCGGCGGCAACATGATTGCCGATGTCACCTTCGAGAAGACCATCTTCCAGCCCCTGCCCAATACCTTCGAAGCCGGCACCGGCAATATTGCCGATGCCGTGGGACTGGGCGCCGCCCTCGACTATGTCAATCGCATCGGCATCGACAACATCGCCAGCTACGAACATGCCCTGCTGGAATACGGGATGCACAAGCTGGGCGAGATCGAGGGCTTGCGCCTGATCGGTACCGCAGCCCACAAGGCCAGCGTGATGTCCTTCGTGCTGGAAGGCTACAGCACCGAGGAAGTCGGCAAGGCGCTCAATCAGGAAGGCATCGCGGTGCGTACCGGCCACCACTGCGCCCAGCCCATCCTGCGCCGCTTCGGGGTGGAAACCACGGTGCGGCCCTCGCTGGCCTTCTACAACACCTTCGAAGAAATCGACTGCCTGTTGACGGTAGTACGGCGCCTGTCGGCCCAGCGTCATCGGCGTTGATTCCACTTCAGCACGCTTGCAACGGCCGCCTCGTGCGGCCGTTTTTTTGTCCCGAACAACGGCGGCCCTATTGCTGCAAAAAGAATTTCCTAAACAAGAAGCTTTCTCATTCGTCATCCAGAGAGCGGACCATCCGGCCCGCGTCAGCACCGCTGGCGATCCCTCATTGCGACCACCGCTCTCGACCATGATGACAAGAACATTGCGCAAGCCTTCCTCCTGCCACCCGGCTTCCCTGCCCCAGCGCCTGATGGTGCGCTCCCTGCGCCTGGCGCTGCTGGGCCTGTCGGTCTCCGCCCCGGCCTGGGCCCAGGCTCAGACTCAGACCACCACCAGCGACAGCGCCCTGCCCCAGGTCACCGTCACCGCCGGTCAGCAGGAACAGGCTACCGGTCCAGTGCATGGCTTCGTGGCCAAACGCAGCGCCACCGCCACCAAGACCGATACCCCGATCACCGAGATCCCGCAATCGATCTCGGTGGTGACCGCCGACCAGATCGCCGCCCAGCAGGCGCGCAGCGTCTCGGAAGCGCTGGGCTATACCAGCGGCGTACAAGTGTCCACTGGTGCCTTTGCCGTGGTCGATACCGGTGCGCTGCTGCGCGGCTTTGCGCTCAACAATGGCGGTTCCTTCTATCGCGACGGGATGCTCACCGCGTCCAACGCCAGCTACAGCCGCTATGCCCCCGAGCCCTATGGCCTGGAGCGCATCGAGCTGCTGCACGGCCCGGCCTCGGTGATGTTCGGCCAGAATTCGCCAGGCGGATTGATCAACGTGGTCTCCAAGAAACCGACCACCAGCCCCCTGCACGAATTGCAGCTGCAAGTCGGCAGCTTTGACCGCAAGCAGGTGGCCGGCGACTTCGGTGGCGCGCTCGATGAGGCCGGCGTGTGGTCCTACCGCATCACCGGCCTGGCGCGCGATGCCGGCACCCAGGTCGATGGCACGGTGGATCGGCGTGTGTTCCTGGCACCAGCCATTACCTGGCACCCCTCGGCAGCGACCGAGTGGACCGGACGGTTCGAATACCAGCGCAGCGATGGTCTGGCCAATAACCTGTTCCCGGCCAGCGGCACGGTCAGCGCCAATCCCAATGGTCAAATTCCCACCAGCACCGCCGTGGGCCGCAGCGCCGACAACAACGAGCACTACGAGAACTGGTCGCTGTCTTCGCAGTTCTCGCACCAGTTCAACGAGGTCTGGAGCTTCCGCCAGAACCTGCGCTATACCGACTACAACGGCGAGCGCAACACGATGCGCTTCGCCGCCTTCTACCCGGCCACGCAATCGGCCACGGCAGCGCTGCAGCGCTGGCGCCTGGGCAGCGACTCCGACACATTCACCACCGACAACCAGTTGCAGGCCGACTTCAGCACCGGCGCGCTCAAGCACAAGGTCTTGATGGGCGTGGATTTCCACCCCTGGCCCAGGGCACCGAGAGCAACTCCGGTGCGATGGCCAGCGTCAGCTTGCGCTCCAGCCCCTGGTGCATGGCCAGCGCGTGGGCATCGAGCTGGCGCAGGGTGCTGGCCAGCAGGCGCGCATCCGGCTCCAGCGCGCGCGCCAGTTCGGTGGGGCGGGCGTCGCGCGCGGTACGGTCGAACAATTGCAGGTCCAGCTCCGCTTCGAGCTGGCTGATGGTCATGCTCACCGATGAGGGCACTCGCCCCAACTGGCGCGCAGCGGCCGAGAAGGAGCCGCTGTCGAGCACGGCCAGGAAGACCTTGACGTTGTCACTGGAGAAAGCCATCGCAGCATCCTTGCAGGGTGGTCGGCACCCTAACGGTAAAACTGAAAGAAG
>NZ_BADI01000510.1:0-1321 GCF_000333555.1 Herbaspirillum sp. B65
TTCTATAAAGTAGACAAAAAACCAAATCAGGGAAAAGCGCAGGCTGCATGAACATTCCAGCAAGTAATCTGGCTGCGAACGGGGAATTGTCGTCCGGTTGCCGTAGCGGCCAATTGGATGGCCCCGGATTTGCGTTGCGCTGGCTGCCTGCGCTCTTGCTGTTGCTCTCGCTCCTGTCGAGCTGGCTGCCCCAGGCACAGGCTCAGGGTCGGGAGCTCACGGTAGGCGTGTACCAGAATCCGCCCAAGATCTTCTTTGATGGCCAGGGTGTGGCCACCGGCTTGCACATCGACCTGCTGCGCCTGATCGCCCAGCGCGAGCATTGGCAATTGCGTTTCGTGCCCTGCGAATGGCAAGCCTGCCTGCAGCAGGTGGAAAGCGGCCAGATCGATATCCTGCCCGACGTCGCCTGGACCGAGCAGCGCGAGAAAGTGCTGCAATTTCCCACCGCCCCGGCGCTCTACAGCTGGTCCATTCTCTATCGCAGCAGTTCTGTGAGCATCAATTCGGTCTTCGATCTCAAGGGCAAGAAGATCGGCCTGCTGGACAACTCCGTGCAGGCAAATTATTTCCGCAGTCTGGTCGAGGACTCCGGCATCAAGGTCGAGCTGGTACTCCTGAACAATATCGAAAGCGGTTTCAAGATGGCCGCCGTCGGCAAGCTCGACGGCATCGTGGCCAGCCAGCAGGCCGGTGACATGCTGGCCGAGCGCTATCGCCTCTCCGACACCAGTATCGTGTTCCAGCCGGTGAAGCTGTTCTTCGTCAGCGGCAAGGGGCAGCCCCACGACACGCTGGCCGCCATCGACCGTGCGCTGCTGCAATGGCAAGCCGATCCCGATTCGATCTACTTCCAGATCCTGCGCAAATGGGGACGTGGCAATACCGCAGTGCCAACCTATGTCTGGTGGTTGCTGGGCGGTGCGCTGGCCTTGCTGCTGCTGGCTTCGCTGATGGCCATCTACCTGCGCCGTGAAGTGGCCCGCCGCACTGCGCGCCTGCGCCAAAGCGAAGCCTCGCTACGCATCGCCGCCGCCGCCTTCCATTCGTCCGAAGCGATCTGGGTCATGGGCGCCGACCGCAAGGTGCTGGAAGCCAATGACGCCTTTACCGAACTGACCGGTTATCGCCAGGATGAACTTGATGAGCATGGAATGCCGCCCTGCCGTCGCGATGCACTCCAGGACGATTTCCGCGCCGAGCTTTGGACCCGGGTCCAGCACGAAGGCAAATGGCAGGGTGAACTGCTGGTGCAGCACAAGAATGGCCAGACCTTCTGGGCCATGCTGACCCTGACCGCCGGGCCGATCCGCACGCAAGT
>NZ_BADI01000509.1:0-2774 GCF_000333555.1 Herbaspirillum sp. B65
ATCTGCAGACGCTGTGTCGCCGATTGCAGGTTTTCAAACTGGCCGCCCCACGTAGTCCAGTAACCGGCGGGAATCTTCACTTCGGACTGCAACTGGCGCTCGGCATCGGCTACGAAGCCCCCCAGGTCGCGGCCACGCACGTTGGCACTGACCACGATGCGACGCTTGCCATCTTCCCGGCTGATCTGATTGGGACCAGGAGCAATGTTGAGCGTGGCCACCTCGCTGAGCGGGACATAGCTGGTGCGCGCGACGCCCTCTTGCAAAGGCAATGCGAGCGGCAGGCGGCGCATCGCCTCCAGATCGGTACGTGCATCGTCGGGCAGGCGCACCACGATACCGAAGCGGCGGTCGCCCTGGAACAGGGTGCCAGCTTGCTTGCCGCCGATGGCCGTGGCAATCGTATCCTGGATGTCCGAGACGTTGAGCCCATAACGCGCCGTCTTCTGGCGATCGATGTCCACCGTCAGCATCGGCAAGCCCGTGGTCTGCTCGATCTTGACTTCGGTGGCGCCGGGGATCTTCTCCAGCACGGCCGAAATCTTGTTGGCAGTCGCATTGAGCACGTCCATGTCATCGCCGAAGACCTTCACCGCGACGTCACTGCGCACGCCCGAGATCAACTCGTTGAAGCGCAGTTGAATGGGCTGCGAGAATTCGTAGTTATTCCCCGGGATCTTGGCCACTTCTGCCTGAATCGCTGCCAGCAACTCCTCATGCGTCTTCCTGGGCTTGGGCCACTGGTCTTGCGGCTTGAGCATGATGTAGCCATCGGAGATGTTCGGCGGCATCGGATCGGACGCCACTTCTGCCGTGCCGGTACGGGCGAACACCCGTTCCACTTCGGGGAATTTCTGTTTCAGCGTCTTTTCGAGCTGCTGTTGCATGTCGAGCGACTGGCTCAGGCTGGTGCCCGGAATCCGCAGCGCCTGGATCGCCATGTCGCCTTCGTTCAGGCTGGGGACGAATTCGGTACCCAAGCGCGTGGCGACGGCGCCGCAGACCACGATAAGCGCACCGGCAAAGGTCAGCACGACGGCCTTGTTGTCCATGATGCGCTTGAGCATGGGCTCATACATGCGCTTGGCCCACACCATCATGAAGTTTTCTTTCTCGGCCACCTTCTCGCCAATGAACAGGGCAATGGCCGCCGGAATGAACGTGACCGACAGAACCATGGCTCCCATCAGGGCCGCCACCACGGTAAATGCCATCGGCGTAAACATCTTGCCTTCGACCCCGGTCAAGGCAAACATCGGCAGATACACGATCATGATGATCAACTGGCCGAACAGCAGGGGACGGCGCGCCTCCCTGGCGGCGGCAAATACTTCATGGAAGCGTTCGCTGCGGGTTAGCGTTCTGCCGTGATGCTGCTGTGCGTGGGCCAGGCGGCGCACGCAGTTTTCCACGATCACCACGGCGCCATCGATGATGATGCCGAAATCGAGCGCACCGAGACTGAGCAGGTTGGCACTGACCTTGTTGGACACCATCCCGGTGAAGGTAAAGAGCATGGCCAGCGGAATGACGGTCGCGGTGATGATGGCAGCACGGATGTTGCCGAGGAAGACAAACAGCACCGCCACCACCAGCAATGCGCCTTCGACCAGGTTTTTCTTGACCGTGGCGATGGCCTTGTCGACCAGTACCGTGCGGTCATAGACGGTGACCGCCTCCACGCCCTTGGGCAGGGTACGATTGATCTCGCGCATCTTCTTGTCCACCGCCTGCGAGACCTTGCGGCTGTTTTCGCCGATCAGCATGAACACGGTGCCCAACACCACTTCGCGACCATTTTCGGTGGCCGCACCGGTGCGCAGCTCGCGGCCGATATCGACTTGCGCAACGTCGCGCACGCGAATGGGCACGCCCTTCACATTGGCCAGCACGATATTGCCGATATCCTCGGTCGAGCCGACCTGGCCGGGGGCACGGATGAGGTATTGCTCGCCGCGACGCTCGATATAGCCCGCGCCGACATTGTTGTTGTTCTTTTCCAGCGCCTTGATGACCGTATCCATCGTCATGCCATAGGAGGCCAGCTTTTCCGGGGACGGCGCCACCAGATATTCCTTGGCGAAGCCGCCGATGGTATTGATCTCGGTCACGCCTGGCACCAGGCGCAACTGCGGCTTGATGACCCAATCCTGGATTTCCCGCAGGTCGGTCGGGGTATAGGGTGTGCCATCAGCCTTGCGCGCATCGTCCTTGGCCTCGACGGTCCAGAGATAGATCTCGCCCAGGCCTGTCGATATCGGCCCCATGGCGGGGTCGATGCCGGGTGGCAGCTGGCTTCTGGCCTGCTGGATGCGCTCATTGACCAACTGCCGGGCGAAATAGATATCGGTGCCATCCTGGAAGATCACGGTCACCTGCGACAGGCCGTAGCGCGACAGCGAGCGCACCTGTTCCAGATGAGGCAGGCCGGACATGACCGTCTCGATCGGATAACTGATGCGTTGTTCGGTCTCCAGCGGCGAGTAACCCGGCGCGGCCGTATTGATCTGTACCTGCACGTTGGTAATGTCGGGCACGGCGTCGATGGGCAGCTTCTGGTAGCTGTAGAGCCCGTATGCGCCCATCCCCAGCACCGCCAGCAGGACCAGCCATCGATGCTCGATGGCAAAGCGAATGATGCGTTCAAACATGATTGTCGTCTCTCTTGAAGTCGCCGCTCTCAGTGGCTGTGCTCGGCGGAACCCTTACCCAGTTCCGCCTTGATGGCGAAGCTGCCGGTAGCGGCATATTCGGTACCGGCATCGATGCCGGAC